>JAAYQK010000039.1 GCA_012519325.1 Gracilibacteraceae bacterium
ATTGTCCTTCCCGGAGTAGGGGCCTTTTGTGATGCTGCTTCTAATATGTCCGCCGATGGGCTGGGGCAGGTAATAACGAATCAGGCGGCTAAGGGGAAGCTGGTTCTGGGAATATGCCTGGGCATGCAGCTGATGTATGATTACAGCACGGAAGGCGGAGAATTCAATGGGTTAGGGTTGATATCCGGCTGGGTGGACAGGATTCCGGACAGGGTAAAGGTTCCCCATATAGGCTGGAACAGCTTGAACATGAGTAAATCTTGCAAGGTTCTTGAAGGAGTTGAGGACGGAGATTATGTATACTATGTCCATTCCTATTATGCAAGGCCCGGAGATAGCTCCGATGTGTGCGCTTACAGCAGCTATGGGATTGATATACCTGCGGTTGTCGTAAAGGAAAATCTTGTCGGAATGCAGTTTCATCCGGAAAAAAGCGGGGAGACGGGCTTGAAAATATTGAATAATTTAAAGGAGCTGATAATATGAGAATTTATCCTGCTGTTGATATTTATGACGGAAAGTGCGTAAGGCTGAAGGAAGGAAAGCTTGAGAAAATGGAAATGTTTTATGAGAATCCTGTAGATGCGGCAAAAATGTGGGAGGAGAAGGGTGCAAAAGCCTTGCATATAATAGATCTGAACGGAGCATTTGACGGCAAAATGGGAAACCATGCAGCAGTCGAGAAAATCATCAGGTCGGTTAAGATACCGGTACAGGTTGGAGGCGGACTGAGGAATGTAAAGGATATAAAAAAAGCTTTTGATACGGGAGCGGCAAGAGTCATAATTGGAACTGCCGCAGTGCTGGACGAAGAGCTGCTGGAAACAGGACTGAAGGAATATACTGGTAAAATGGTAGTGAGTATTGATGCAAAAGACGGCAATGTAGCAATAAATGGCTGGGTAAATGTAAGTGAATTCTCTGCCTACAACTTTGCAAACAAAATTGTCGGAAAAGGATTCAGAAACATAGTGTATACGGATATTTCAAAGGACGGCTCCATGTCCGGCCCCAACTTTGACGGAATTGAGAAAATGTGCAATGTTGAGGGGGCAAGGATAATTGCATCAGGGGGCATAACAAGTATTAACGATATTATTGCTATTAAAGAGGCAGGAGCAGAGGGAGCCATAATAGGAAAGGCATTGTATGCCGGCATCCTGAAGCTTGAAGATGCCATTAAAGCTGCGGAGGATTAATATGCTGGCAAAAAGAATAATACCGTGCCTTGATGTTAAGGACGGAAGAGTTGTAAAAGGAGTAAAATTTGTTAACCTGAGGGATGCAGGGGATCCTGTGGAGGCGGCAAGGACTTATAATGCTGCGGGAGCGGACGAGCTGGTATTTCTTGATATTACAGCTTCCGTGGAACACAGGGGCACTATGGTTGATGTAGTCAGGGAGACTGCCAGATATGTGTTCATACCTCTTACGGTGGGAGGAGGAATAGACAGCCTGGAGAGTATTGACAAGCTTCTTCATGCCGGCGCGGACAAAGTGTCTTTGAATACCGCGGCAGTTAATAATCCCAGGCTTGTTTATGAAGGTGCAAAAAGGTATGGCAGTCAGTGCATCGTAGTGGCAGTGGATGCAAAGCGCAGGCCCGGCAACAACGGATGGGAGGTTTATATTCACGGCGGAAGGACGGCCACAGGAATTGACGTTTTGGAATGGTGCAAAAAAATCAATGAACTGGGAGCGGGGGAAATACTTCTTACCAGCATTGATGCCGACGGTTCGAAGAAAGGCTATGATATAGAACTTACCTCCAAAGCGGCTGAAACGGTAAACATACCAATCATAGCTTCGGGAGGTGCAGGCAGCAAGGAGGATTTCCTGGAGGTGCTCACAAAAGGAAAGGCTGATGCGGCACTGGCAGCCTCGCTGTTTCACTACGGCGAATTGGGTATCGGAGATTTGAAGGCTTATCTGGCATCAGCCGGAGTAAGCGTAAGGATATGAGAGGGAGAAATTCAAATGTTAATTAATGATATAAAATTTGATGAAAAGGACTTGGTGCCTGCCATAGTACAGGATTATAAGACCGGCGAAGTGCTGATGCAGGCCTATATGAACAAGGAAAGCCTGGAGAAGACCTTGGAGACAGGCCGTTCATGGTTTTACAGCAGAAGCAGAAAGGAACTGTGGGAGAAGGGAGCGACCTCAGGCTGCATACAGTCGGTAAAGGAGATATTTTATGACTGCGACGGGGACAGCCTGCTGCTGAAGGTGGACCAGGCGGGAGCAGCCTGCCATACCGGAAACAGGAGCTGCTTCTACAGAAGCCTTTGGAAAGGCGAAGAAAGTGCAAAAGCTGTAAATATTGGCGAAGTAATCGCAGATTTATACGACAAGGTAGGGGACAGAAGAAAAAATCCGGTGGAAGGCTCCTATACATGCTATCTTTTTGAAAAGGGTATTGACAAGATATGCAAAAAGATAGGAGAAGAAGGCACGGAAGTGGTAATAGCCGCCAAGAATGAAAGCAAAGAGGAAATTATATATGAAATATCCGATTTGATTTACCATTTGACGGTGCTGATGAATTATATGGGTATAACATTTGAAGAAATAGGAGTGGAGCTTCTAAAGAGGTCCAAATAAAGGCTGCAGCATTATTCTTCATATTGCCCACACAGGAACAATCAGATTTTCGCTGTCAAAGGCTGACAGCCTGTCACTGGTACAAAGTACCGCACCGGTGCCACGGGGCAATGTCGCCTTATCAATGACTCTGAATACGCGGGTAAGCTGCTTTTGGGGCATTGCAGTTTTTTTGATTTCCATGGGGTATAGCTTGCCGTTGTCTTCCAGCAAGATGTCAATTTCCTTGGTGTCCTTATCACGGTAATAGTATATAAATGGTTCCAACCCGCAATTTTTGTAGCTTTTTACGATTTCAGACACCGCAAAATTTTCAAGAATCGCACCGCTCATGGCACCGTTCATCAATGTTTCGCTATTGGTCCATTTAGTCAGATAAGCCACAAGCCCAGTGTCGTAGAAATACAACTTAGGCTTTGTCACCATCCTCTTCAGCATATTATTCGAGTAAGGATGCAGATAAAAAATAATACCCAGACGCTCTAGAATTCCAAGCCAATTCTTGGCGGATATCTGATCAATTCCGGCTGCATCTGCTATGGTTTTATAATTGAGCATTTGGCCGGCCAGAGCGGCAGCAGCTGTGATAAAGCTCATAAACTTCAGGGAATCAATGGTACCGGAAATCTCTCTAACGTCACGGTCTATATAAGTGCTGACATAGCTTGAGTATACAATGCGATGATCACTATACTGCCCGCTGACCAACGCCGGCATTCCGCCGTTCCATATTCGCTCATAAATGGCGGGGGTGTCAATTGCTTTGCGTTCACTGATTCGTTGGGAGAGCTTCTCAAAATCCAACTCAAAGGGTTCGGTTACTACACCACAGATTTCGGCTTGAGACATGGGGGACATATGAAGAAGACAGATCCTTCCTGCCAGAGACTCCTGTACTCCATGCATTAACTTAAATACCTGCGAGCCCGTGAGCCAGAAATCACCAGGCCGGTGGTTCTGGTCTATATGAGTTTTAATATAGGGAAACAGCTCCGGCGCATACTGCACCTCGTCAATAAAAACGGGAGGCTTGTGGATTTGAAAAAACATTTTGGGATCGTTTTTCGCCATTTCACGTTCGGTCAAATCGTCCAGTGTAACGTAATCCCGGCCTATGTTTTCTTCTTGGGCAAGCTTTTGCAGCATAGTTGTTTTGCCTGCCTGACGGGGGCCGGTAAGCAGAAGTGCCGGAAACTCCTTTGATAAACGCAGGAAAGTATCCTCCATCGCTCTGCGAATATATCTCATCTCAGCCACCTCTTGGTTATTTAATATCGTAAGATAATTATAGCCGGGGCCTTTTAAAATGTCAATAATATCTCGGCTATTATTTAATATTTTATTATTCTAGCCGAAATTTTTTATGATTATCCATAACCCCAAAGACCTGACATCAATATCGTGACCGAAGAATGCGACTATGTCGCATTCTTCTCAAGTAACGAATTGCCCTATGCCGCATATTATAATTATTACGGAGGAAGGTGTGAGAATGAACCATGTAGTAATTATGTGCGGCGGTTCAGGCAGCAGGTTCTGGCCTATGAGCAGGAAAATGTACCCCAAACAGTTTTTGAACACAGTTGGAGAAAAAACCATGATACAGCTCACGGTCGATAGGATAAGCAAGTTTATACCTCTGAAGAATATTTATATGGTAACCAATAAAAACTATGTCAAAACCATAAAGGAGCAAGTTCCGCAAATACTTGAGAAAAATCTTATACTTGAGCCTATGATAAAGGAGACTGCCGCCTGTATAGGTTATTCGGCGGTGAAGCTTCTAAAAAAAGATTCCGAAGCGGTTATGATAGTACTTCCTTCTGATCACTATATACAGGATGAAGACATATTTATTGAGACCCTGAAGCAGGGATTGAAAATAGCTGAGTCTGAAAATTGCCTGGTGACCATGGGTATAAAGCCTACAAGGCCGGAAACAGCTTACGGCTATATTGAAACAGGAAGAAAAATAGACTATCCATGGGAGATACCCACATACAAGATAAAGAGGTTTACAGAAAAGCCGAACAGGGAAAAGGCTCAGGAGTTCATCGACAAGGGTACTTTTCTGTGGAACAGTGGAATGTTCATATGGAAAGCATCGGTACTACTCAAACAGTATAAGAAGTTTCTCCCCGACATGTACCAATCCTTGAAGAGAATCAGTGATTATATAGGAAGTCCATTGGAGGAAAGGATAGTAGAAGAAGAATATAATAAAATCGATGGTATTTCCATTGACTATGGGATATTGGAGAAGGCATGGGATGTATATGTGATGGAAAGCAGCTTTTACTGGGACGATATAGGAAATTGGACAGCATTGGAAAGATACCTGCCTAAGGACGAGTACGGCAATACCATTAAGGGAGAGTGCAAGGTGCTGGATTCGCACAACTGCATATTACATGGCAGTAAAAGGCTTATTGCTGTTTTGGGAGTCGACGATCTCGTTGTAATAGAGACGGATGATGTGATATTGGTATGCAGGAAGGACAGGGATCAGGACATAAAGCTTCTTATCAAGGAGCTTCAAAAGGATAAGGATAGTATAAAATATGTATGAACAAACAGGGATCGACGGCTCGTCGTTCCCTGACGTTATTATTGCCTGCTTTCATACACTTCCTCATACACCTTTATGGTTTCAATTGCGGTTTTTTTCCATGAGAAATTGTAGGCCCTTCTCAATGCCTTTTCTTTCAGCTGCTCCCGGAACTCTGCATCTGAAATCGTCCTGTAGATTTTTTCCGTAAGCTCGTCAATATCATAGGGGTTTGTGAGCAATGCCCCGTCTCCTACTACTTCAGGTATTGAGGCGACATTTGCGGTTATTGTGGGAGTACCGCAGGTCATTGCTTCCAGAGGCGGCAGCCCGAACCCTTCATACAATGAGGGGTATACAAAGAGAGAGGAGCAGTTGTAAAAGTACGGCAAGTGCTCATAAGGCACATAACCCGCAAATACCACTCTGTCTCTGATTCCCATGGCCTCAACCTTTTTCTTCAATTCGTAGTGGCTATCCTTGGAGGCCCCCAGCAAAACCAGCTCGTAGTACCCGGGCAGCTCCCTGTAGATTCTTCTGTAAGCCTCCAATAAGCCGTCCACATTTTTTCTCGGGCTGAAACCTCCCAGATACAATATGAAGTCACTGGAATAGCTGTACACCTTTTTCAGAAATTCCCATGCCTTCTCCTTGTCCATAAGCCTGAACCTGCTGTCTGCGGCAAGATGCGTGACCTTTATTTTTTCCTCAGGCAGCTTGAAATATTTCATTATGTCATGTTTTGAATAGTTGGATACCGTAATTACTCTGTCACACTTTTCCATTATGTAGGGCATTTCCTGAAGGAACTTATCCAAATAGCTTTTTCCGCAGGTATCCGGCATTACATAGGGTATAAGGTCATGTACGGTAGCAATATAAGAGCAGTATTTCGACTTAGGAAGGCCCAGGCCGTTCTGGGGCAGGTGGAATACGTCGCAGCTGTTGATTCTCACCTGAGCGGGAAGGAATATTTCATCCCAGAATTTTTTATTTTTTTCACCAAACAGTGTGAGACTGATATTACCTCTTTCCAGTAAGAAATCATACCCCTCGTTAGGCCAGAAAAACCTGTAGTTGTTACGGGAGTCAATTTTAATTATGTTTTCCAGCAATCTTGCGGTATAGGTGCCTATGCCCGTTCCGGCATAAAGCTTGGCTCCTCTTGCATCCATACATATATTCATACAATAAACCTCCTATCCCCAGAGCCATTCCCAAATCTCGCATCTAGTGTCTCGTATGTTGTGCCCCTTCTCTAACGCCTTCCCATATCTCTTGTTTCCTGTCTTGTATCTTGTGTCTTTTCCCTTAAGGAATTCCCTATATCAACCATTATATTTATCCATACCTGTACCTGTGACTGATGCTTACAGGTAAAGCAGTAACACAATTTCTTCGGTATCATATAATGGTATAAATGCTGTTGAGAGGAATCATTATGGATTTAATGCAGATAGGAGAAGCTTACGGTGTAAAAATTAAGGATATCCGGAGCATCAAAAACATTTGGAGAGTTGAGACGGACTGCGGAGTCAAGTGTATTAAAAGAGCGCATATGAGCCGGTCATTTTTTCTCTTCATATATACAGCAGTTAACCACCTGAAGGATAAGGGATATGAGGGCGTAATACCGTACAGCACGACTATAGACGGTAGAATATGCATACCTGATGAAAAGCATGTCTACTATATGGTGGATTGGATTGAAGCAAGGGAGTGCAGGTTCAAGAAGAAAGAGGAGCTGAAAATGGCCATAAAGGCGGCAGCAGAGCTTCACAGGGCATCTTTAGGTTATGTGCCGCCGGAGGGAGCAAAGCCGAGAGTATTCTATAACAGATGGATGGAAAAGTGTGACAGAAAAATCATTGAACTGAAAGAATTCGGCAAGGCCATAGAAGATAAGGAATATATGGATGATTTTGACGAGATATTTGCCGCACATCTTCCATATTATTTGCAGCAGTCCCTGGATAGCGAAAATATGATAATGAAAAGCCCTTATCGGGAAATATCCCGGAAAAGTGAAGAATCAGGGGAATTCTGCCATCACGATATGGCAAACCATAATTTCCTGATATCCGAGGAGGGCAAGGTTTACCTCATAGACTTTGACTACTGCATAATGGATACCAGGCTTCACGATATTACAAGCCTGATAATAAGGAATATGAGGTATGGAATTTGGGATATAGCCAAGGCATATTTCATACTGAATGAATATGACAGGATATACAGTATTGACCGGAAGGAGCTTGAGGTTATAAAGGCATTAATAACCTTTCCCCAGGATTTTTGGCAGATAGGACTGCAGTACTATTCGGAAAAGCAGCCCTGGGCCATTGAGTATTTCTTAATGAGGCTTAACAGGATCGTAAATGACAGGGAAATAAGAGATAAGTTTTTGAAGGAATTCTATGAGTTGTAAGGAGTTGATTTTATGGGCGGCAGGAAAAATGAAATCAATGAAGCAATAGATATTGAAAGGGGCTTGAGCCCCCAAGAGCAGGTGGATAAGCTGGAAAGCTTCATAAAGGATATGAAGGAAGAAATAAAGCAGCTAAAAAAAATAGGTAAGCACAAGGAGAAAATTGAAAAGCTTGAGAGGGAAAAAAAGAGAATTATCAGCAAAAAATTAAAAAAGCATCACAGGCATCATTAGAAGAATGCG
>JAAYQK010000040.1 GCA_012519325.1 Gracilibacteraceae bacterium
CAAAATATGATTAGTGTTAATATCAATAAGCTTGATAAGCTGATGGATCTGGTAGGAGAATTGGTCACATCGGAATCTATGGTTACTCAAAATATTGATTTAAAGGACCTTGAGCTTGAAAATTTTGAAAAGGCTTCAAGACGGTTAAGAAAAATAATCGGTGAATTGCAGGATACCGTCATGTCTGTAAGAATGGTTCCCCTGTCTGCAACTTTCCAGAAAATGAACCGGATAGTCCGCGATATGAGCCGAAAGCTGAATAAGAACATCCGCCTTGAAATAATAGGCGAGGAAACAGAAGTAGATAAAAATATTATTGAACATATCTCTGATCCATTAATCCATATCATTCGGAATGCCATTGACCATGGTATTGAGCCGAAGGAAGAAAGACTCTCCAAAGGCAAAAATGAAGACGGAAAAATAACTTTGGAAGCAAAAAACGCGGGTGGTGACGTACTCATATTAATAAAGGATGACGGAAAAGGCCTTAACCGTGAGAAAATACTTGAAAAAGCAAGGGCAAGCGGTCTTGTGGACAAATCCGGACATGAGCTGTCAGATCGTGATGTTTACTCATTCGTTTTTCTTCCTGGCTTTTCAACAAAAGATAATGTTTCTGAATTTTCGGGCCGCGGCGTGGGAATGGATGTAGTCACAAAGAACATAGAAAATATAAACGGTTCAATCAGTATAGACAGCATTCCTGACAAAGGTACCTCAATTACTTTAAAAATACCGCTCACATTGGCTATTATCGGCGGAATGAACATAAAGGTCGGGAATTCAACATATACGATTCCTACAATATCGATCAGAGAATCCTTCCGTCCTGGAGAAAATGATGTATTTAAAGATACGCAAGGCAATGAAATGATTATGATCCGCGGACAGTGTTACCGCATTCTACGGCTTCATCAGATTTTTAAGGTTCATACGGAAATAACCCGAATTCATGAGGGAATCCTTGTCATGGTGGAAACTGATACCGGGGCCGTTTGTATTTTTGCCGATGCGCTGCTTGGAGAACAGCAGGTAGTGGTAAAAGCGCTGCCGCGCTATATAAAAAAAGTCAAAGGTTTAGCCGGATGCACGCTGCTGGGGAACGGCAGCATAAGCCTCATACTGGATGTCGCACGGCTTGCGGACAATTATTAACAGCGTAAAAGATGCGCCCGGGCACTGTTTCTGCAGAAAGCCTTAAAAGCACATTTGAATATATACAGACATGAGTACAGAAAGGAGATGATAATGTTGGCTGAAATGGAAGAAATGGAAATGTTGACAGAGGAAGACACGCAGGAAGGCAGATTCCTGACTTTTTCACTCGGTAAGGAAAGCTACGGGATTGAAATCCGATATGTTACCGAAATTATTGGGATCCAGCTCATTACCGAAATTCCCGAGCTTCCTGAATATGTAAACGGAATCATTAACCTGCGCGGAAAAATAATTCCTGTTATGGACGTCAGACTCCGCTTCAAAAAAGAGCAGAAAGACTATACGGACAGAACATGCGTAATCGTAGTTGACATAAGAGATATGTCTATTGGCCTCATAGTGGACAGTGTTTCGGAAGTTATGACAATTCCAAAACAGGATATTGTCCAACCGCCGCAAATGAACAAAGGGTATCAGACCAGATATATCAAAAACATCGGAAAGGTCGGCGGCGAGGTCAAGCTGCTTCTGGACTGTGAAATGTTGTTGGACGATAGCGAAGCAAATGAACTTTCCGAAGCATTGTAACATTTCAAGGATTGCAACGGACAGCCACAAACGAACTTCATGGATACCGGGAAGGAGGTAATTATCATGAAGACATTAAAAATCGAACTTATAGTAAAAATATGCATACTTACATTAGCTATATGCGCTCTATTAGGAATTGTCAATTTATCACTGCTGAAAGGAACCGCCATGGACGGTATGGACACAAGTGTAAGCTCATCGGCAAATGCGTATTCCGATGCTATTAAAAATGCCGTTGAGGTTTTTAAAACCAGAATTGAATCTATTGCAATTGAAACGACCATCACCCACGATATGACTGCTGAAGAAATAAAGGCGATGTGTGATGATTTCGAGAAAAAATATGGTTTTTTAGACGTTTCTTTTGCCGATGCCAATGGTACACCATATGACAATGACTCTCTTGATCTGTCTGCCCGAGATTACTTTCAGGGAGCTATTTCTGGGACAACATACATTTCCAGCCCGCTTGTCAGCAAAAGAGTGGAAGCAAACAATGCAATTGTTTTATATGTTGCCGCGAAAGTAAAAAATGGTACATATGATGGTATAACATTGGCTGAATTAAGCAATGACATATTCAGTCAGATAATTAAGGACGTTACAATAGGTGAAAAAGGTTATGGTTTTATTGTAGACAAAACAGGTACAATCATTGCCCACAAGGACAATTCGCTTGTAGAATCCTTTACAAACTATATTAATCTCGGCCAAAAGGATTCATCTTTCAGTGCTATGGGAAGCTTTATTTCCGAGTTATTAAATAATAAAACGGGAAAAAAGACAATTGATTTCGAAGGCTCCAAGAAATATATGGCTTATACCCCGATAGACGGTCCTGAAGGATGGGTTTTGGCTATAGCCGCGGATGAGGATGAAATGCTTAAATCATACAATAACGGAATTCGCCTGTTACTCCTGGCTCTTGTGCTGCTTATCGCCGCCTCGGCCGTCTTTGCGTACCTTTTGGCGCATTCCATCGGAAACCCGATAAAAAAAGTTGCCGAAGCTGCAGATAAGCTTGCTGTTGGCGATTTGGACATTAACGTTGAAGTTAAGTCAAAAAATGAAATCGGAAGTCTTGCCAAATCGTTTGCCCGTCTAGTCACAAGTACGCGAGAGCAGGCCGCGGTAATTGAAAGAGTTGCCGATACGGATTTGACCGTAGAAGTTCCGGTACGATCGGAAAAAGACCTGATGGGAATTAAACTCTCAAAGCTTGTAAGTGATTTGAACGAGACAATGATTAAAATTGCATCGGCTTCGGAACAGGTAGCATCGGGGTCAATGCAGGTATCAGAATCGAGCATGTCCCTCTCCCAGGGCGCTACCGAACAGGCGAGTTCGATAGAGGAATTATCCGCTTCCCTTGAAGAGATATCGTCCCAAACCAAGCTTAACGCGGATAATGCGAACAATGCGAATCAACTGGCTGAGGATGCAAAAAAGAATGCTGTCCTGGGAAATGAGCGAATGCAGGAAATGCTAAAGGCTATTGAAGAAATTAATTCATCCTCTGCAAATATTTCCAAAATTATTAAGGTAATTGACGATATTGCTTTTCAAACCAATATACTTGCATTGAACGCCGCTGTTGAAGCAGCACGGGCAGGCCAGCACGGCAAAGGTTTTGCTGTTGTCGCCGAGGAAGTGAGAAACCTTGCGGCAAGGTCTGCAAACGCCGCGAAAGAGACAACCGATATGATAGAGAGCTCGATTAAAAAATCCGAGGATGGTACAATAATATCAAAGGAGACCGCCGAAGCATTGAAAAAAATCGTTGACGATATCGACAAGGTCGCAAATCTTGTCAATAATATTGCAGTCGCTTCCAATGAACAGGCCTCTGGAATTGAACAGATCAATCAGGGAATTATGCAGGTATCACAGGTTGTTCAAACGAACTCTGCCATTTCAGAGGAAGGCGCGGCAGCAAGCGAAGAGCTTTCGAGTCAGGCGGCTCTGCTTCAGGATATGGTTGCTCGGTTCAAACTGAAGGAAAATATAAAAACATATTCCGGTATGGAACAGTTAAAACCTGACGTCGCTAATATGCTTGAGAATATGTCGGAAAGAAAAAAAGATGACAAAAGCGTAAAGGAACAACCGAAGAAACGGGCCCGTTCAAAACCTGAAATTGCGCTTAGCGACGCGGAATTTGGTAAATATTAATAACCGGCGCGGAGTGTGCTTTTGGCCACTCCGCTAAAAAAAAAACAGAATGCGAGCCAATACGCATTTCACACAAAAATTATGGACAGGTGAAAACATGCTTTCAATTACAGACAAAGAATTCAGAAAACTAGCGGGCTATATTAAAAAAAATTACGGAATAAATTTGAAAGAAGAGAAGCGGGCTCTCGTAGTTGGAAGACTTCATAATGTATTGGCGGAAAAGAACTTCAAGGCGTTCTCCGAATATTTTGATTATGTTATCTCGGATGAAACCGGTGAGGCTGTTGGAACGCTCGTAAACAAAATTACCACTAACCATACCTTTTTCATGAGAGAACCTGACCATTTTTATTACTTCAGAGATAAGGCACTGCCGGCGGCAGCGGCAATGGCGAAGGATAAAGACCTTCGTATCTGGAGTGCGGGCTGTTCTTCCGGAGAGGAACCATATACATTGGCAATGATAATAGATGAGTTTTTTGGAAGGGAAAAATGCTTGTGGGATACAAAAATACTGGCCACCGACATTTCGGAAAAAGTACTTGAAGAAGCGGCCAGAGGAATCTATTCCAATGAGAAGACGGCAGCGTTGCCTCCGACATGGATATTAAATTACATGAAAAAAATTGACAGTAAAAAATCCGTTATCTCGGAGAAAATTAAGAACGAGGTAATATTCAGGAAGTTTAATCTAATGGAGAAATTTCCATTCAGGCGAAAATTTCATGTTATATTTTGCAGAAATGTTATGATATACTTTGACGCTCAAACCAAAAAAGAGCTGGTACAAAAATTTTACGACAGTACAGAACATGGAGGCCTTCTGTTTATTGGGCATTCGGAATCATTGAACAAAGAAGAGACAAAGTACAAGTATGTTATGCCCGCGGTATACAGAAAAGAGTAAAGGTGTGATGGTATGCACCCAAACAAAAAGATAAAATTACTAATAGTGGATGACAGCATTATATTCAGAGAAGTTTTAAAAAAAGGAATATCATCCGACAGTGGAATAGAAGTTGTCGCTACCGCTGAAGACCCTTTTGACGCAAGAGATAAAATCATTCGGTATAAGCCTGATGTGATGACGTGTGATGTGGAAATGCCAAAAATGAACGGCATCGAATTTATCAGAAGACTTATACCGCAATACCCCTTGCCGGTAATTATGGTAACCACACTCAGCGATACCGTATTTGACGCAATGAAAGCCGGGGCAGTAGATTTTGTTGTTAAGCCCGATGCAAGATCGGTAAAAGATGTTGAAAACTTTGTTTATGAGATGATCCAAAAGGTTAAAATTGCCGCTGCCGCAAAGGTACTGCCTTCAACACCGGATATAACGCAAAAAATCAGCGGATATGGCATAACGAACTCGGACGGAATAATTGCGATCGGTGCCTCTACGGGAGGAACCGAAGCCGTATTTCATATTCTGAAATGCCTGCCTGTTAATATACCCGGAGTTGTAATAGTTCAACATATCCCTCCCGTTTTTTCACGCATGTTTGCAGAAAGGATGGATACTTCCACTCAATTGACTGTAAAAGAAGCAAAAAACGGTGACCATGTGAAAAATGGATGTGTGTATATAGCGCCCGGTGATATGCATATGAAAATAAAGAGAATTGGCAGCAGATATAAAATTGAGTGTTTTGACGGGGAAAAGGTTAATGGCCACCGCCCGTCGGTAGACGTATTGTTTGATTCTGTAGCAAAAAACGCGGGTCCAAATGCTCTCGGAATTATTTTAACAGGCATGGGCTATGACGGTGCAAAAGGATTGTTGAACATGAGAAAAGCAGGCGCATACACAATCGGTCAGGATGAAAGCTCCTGTGTCGTTTACGGTATGCCAAAAGTGGCATACAATATTGGTGCGGTTGAAAAACAATCCACATTGCGGCAGATTCCAATACTGATATCTTCATGGGCAAAGGAACAGAAATAAATAAAAATAAACCATAGAAAATGATGTTATGTGTATTTTTTATTAGTATATTAAGCAAATTGAATGCTTTACAGTCTTATAGTATGCTAGGATCGGCAAGAAACACAGGAGGAAATGAAATATAGTATGGAAAGCAGAGAAAAAAATAAGAACATCCCGTATACTGGCTTTGGATTAGTGTTTGGCACAGCAATTGGCGCAGCTTTTGCTTTAGCGATTAATCAGCCAATATACTGGGCGGGAATTGGTACAGGACTCGGCCTTGTACTGGGTGCAATTATAGATTCTTTTAAGAAAAAAAATCAAAAAACATGAGTGGTAAAAAACACACCAAAACACCTTTATGATTGTTTTGGGAGACTGTCAGATAGAGTGTGTAAATAAAAACTCTACCTGACAGTTTTTTCATTGGCACCTGAAAAAATTGTTAGG
>JAAYQK010000041.1 GCA_012519325.1 Gracilibacteraceae bacterium
CTTTGGTCATTAAGAATCTTCTTGGTTTCATCCACCATTTTCATTTCTTCCTTTGTATAACCGTTATCCAGGAATACATCTATGTGGGGGAGGCAATTGTATGCAATTGGATGGGGATATGTTTTTGGCGCATTTCCTTTGATACCTTCCTCCAGATCGGCAACTCCTTTTACACCGGTGCCTGAAACTGCCTGGTATGTTGAAAATACAATTCTTTTTATTCTATATTTGTCGTGGAGTGGCTTTAAAGCTACCACCGCTTGTATTGTCGAACAATTGGGGTTCGAAATTATACCCTTATGTTTTTTTATAGCCTCAGGGTTCACCTCCGGCACTATAAGAGGAATATCCGGGTCCATCCTGAAAGCACTGCTGTTATCAATCACGACAACTCCTTTTGAAGCTGCAATGGGAGAATATTTTTTGCTGGTTTCTCCTCCTGCAGAAAACAGTGCAATGTCTATATGCCTGTCGAAGGATTTTTCGTTAAGCTCTTCAACAACATACTCCTTTTCCTTGAATGTAATCTTGCTGCCTGCGGATCTTGCGCTGGCAAATGCATAAAAGTTTGCTATGGGGAACTGTCTCTCTTCAAGTATTTTGAGAATCATTCTTCCTACCATACCTGTTGCGCCAACTACTGCTACATCGTAACTGTTCATTAACTACCTCCTATAATATTAATAAAAAATAAGTGCCAGCCCGATTTAAAAGCTGACACGAAAAATATATCTATTCAGAAAAATAGCTGAATAAACACACTTATTCATGTATAGCTCTCCACCGGAGGTTGTGCATAGACTCACCGGTGACAGTCCGTACGCTGTTTGCGGACGGACCAGGCCGGGAAACAGTGGCATATTTCCGCCTTCGGCGCTTTTACCTTTCCGGGGATTCGGGAAGCCACATCCATAAGAATACCCGTACTATTTAAAAGCGCGCCTCTATCCTAGAATAGAAACTTTATTAAATTAGCATTATACTATCACAGGGAATATGATGTGTCAACAGTAAATGTTTGACTTATGCAATATTTTTTATATTGATTATACATTAATACTTTCATATTAAAGGCCGCAGAACTTAGCGTAAAGTTACCGTAGGGATTGTATGGGAATAAAAGTAAAACAATAGAAAAGAAGACTTCACCCTGTTATGATATAAGTTGACAATCAAATAAACAAAAAAGGATGGGAGTCTTCTATGTATAATAGTTTACAACAATAGTTTACAACATTTTAATGAATTTGGCACAAGGAAAATTGAAGAAACAATAAAAAATTTCATAAATGAGAAAAAGGATTTGGCTGATTTGGTTTTAGGTCTACAAGAAAGCCTATTCGAATTAGGGAGAAATATACTCACTGAAGTATTAGAAGATGTAGATGAGATTGTAGGTATAAATCCTCATGACAGAGTAAGTGCAGATGTGGTCATCAACAGCCCATTTCAATGATGAAGGAACCATGTACTATGCATTAAAAGATGCTGTTGAATGGCCGGATAAGAACATGGTAAAAGGTATCTTCAAACAGATAATAGAAAAAACAGATTCTGACACAAAGAAAGAAGCAGTAAAGAATGCACAAAAATATATTCTAAACAACTGGGATGGCATAGAGATTCAATCACAAAGAAGTGAAGAGATTATTGGATGTAGCGCAGAGGGTCATGTAAGCCATGTTTTATCTGATAGATTAAGTAGTAGGCCTAAAGGCTGGTCAAAGATTGGTATAGCACA
>JAAYQK010000042.1 GCA_012519325.1 Gracilibacteraceae bacterium
ATTCATTATTCTTGCGGGATATCCGAAGGAGCAGTCGGATTTTGCCCGCTCATTTTTCATGGTCCATAAGGCTTTCTTCATTGCCCTTCTTTATGGAGTGGTTATAATGGCAGGGGCATCCGGCGTTGCAGGTGCTGTTCAGGCTCTACTTTACCGCGGCATGAGCGAAAAAGTATACATGTATATCAGCACTTTGACAGGGTTTCTGGCTTATACAGTTTTTGTCGGTTATTTTCCTGATTTCCGTAAGGGGCAGACGGATGAAAAGCGTGAAGCCGCACAAAAGCAGCCCCGTTTCGTGGAGATTCTTTTCGGATATATTATGGTTCCGATTGTATTGGCTCTGACTGCTGTTCTGCTTATTTGGTCGGGAAAGACAATACTGAGCGGGATGAAGGTACCGTTCGCAAGGCTTTCCGCAATTGCGACCGCTTATGCGGCCGGAGGTAACTGGCTCCATATTATGGTCACTCATCATGAGTCCTTGACGTCAAGGTTATACAGGCGGGTTTATCCTGTTGCCGCACTGGTGATACTTGCTTTTGAGGCCTGGGCATTAGTGCTGCAGCTGCAAAGGTATGGCCTGAAAATAACTGAGTATTCCTTTGCGCTTATCTGGATTGTCGCTGCTGCGGCAGCTTTACTGCTGTTTTTTATGAAGGATGAAGCACATAAGCTGATTGCATTGATTACTTGCTTCGCAGTTGTTTTTTCGGTTCTGCCTGTTCTTGGTTATCATGCTCTTCCGGCAGTTGCTCAGGTCAGCAGGCTTGAAAAGCTGCTAGCCAGCCAGGGCATGCTTGAAGGAAATAAACTGGTTCCTTCGGCGGCAGAACCGGAGCGATCCATAAGGGAATCGATAACTGATGCTGTAATGTATATTGCTGATTCCAGAGATGCTGAACTGCCTGCCTGGTTTGACAGAGATTTGCGCAACAGTGGGACGTTTAAAGAAAAGCTGGGCTTTGAACAGACCTGGCCGGAGCCTGAAGTCATTGATCCGAAGGGAGCCGGCGGGTATATGGGGACATCCCTTTATCTGAAGGAAAGTGCTGTTGATATAAGCGGTTATCAATGGGCGATAAGGCCTCAGGAGAGCTATAAAAGGGGAGAAGAAGCATTTGGTGTTAACGGCAAAAGAGGGTTATATGAAATATATTGGAATATGAATTATCCCAATGGGATACAGTCATTGAGGATAATGCTGGATGAACAATTAATTTTAGAGAAGAACATGAATGATTATATTGACAGGATTACTTCAAAGTATCCTCCCGGAAGGGAAGGCTCCCGTGAAGCGGATATTGAGGATATGAGTTTTGTTCTTGAGACTCCGGAAGTCAAAGTCATGCTCATTTTTGATAATATTGACATTAATGTTAATCCAAGTGGGGATACTATCAATTACTGGATAAATTTGCGCTCCTTATATATGAAAGAAAACTAAATGCAGGAAGTAAGGAAAATGATATAATAATAATGATACATTAGCAGGGGAGGCGCTTTATGAACTTTAATTTTATAATATGGCTGATAATAATATTTAACATGCTGGTTCCCTTCTTCAAGCAGAGAAGTTTATTGATGAGCAGAATAAGAAAGATAAGGGAGATCGAAAGCAAGAGACATTCCCGAGTGATTGTAATGATTCATAGACAGGAATCTCTTAGCTTTTTTGGGATGCCGATATCAAAATATATTAACATTGAAGATTCGGAGCATATATTAAGGGCCATAAGGTTCACTCCGGATACAATGCCTATAGACATTATTCTACATACTCCGGGAGGACTGGTATTGGCAGCAGAACAAATAGCTAATGCAATAGCCAGGCACTCCGGGAAGGTAAGTGTTTTTATACCTCATTATGCTATGTCGGGAGGGACTATGCTTGCTCTGGCGGCAGATGAGATATATATGGATGAAAATGCGGTATTAGGGCCAGTAGACCCACAACTGGGGGAATACCCAGCCGCATCCATACTCAAGGTACTGGAGCAGAAGGACAGAAATGAGATAGACGACAGAACCATTATATTGGCAGATATGGCAGAAAAGGCAATGAGGCAGGTAAGACAGGTGGTTTATAGAATATTAAGGCAGAATCATCATGATGAAACAAAGTCACAGGAGCTTTCACGCATTTTTACCGAAGGAAGATGGACTCATGATTATCCAATAACCTGTGAAGAGCTGAGCGGATTGGGTCTTAACATAAACTGCTGCCTGCCCAAGGAAATATATGAGCTTATGGAGCTGTACCCTCAGCCGGAGCAGAGGAGGCCATCAGTTCAGTACATTCCCCTGCCCTATGATGCACCTAAAAAAGCAATAGAAAAATAATAATTTGTATCAGTACAGCTGCGATATGCTTAGAGGGTCTGCATTCCAGCTTTCTATTTCAAACTGCTTCTTATATTGTCTGGAGAGTATAAGCTTGTATTTGCTTATCTTGCTTCCGTCATCAATTATTATTTTAACCTTTGCATAGGTGGATCTTTCTGCACTCTCTGCTCTGTGAGGATCGCTCAGGGACCAAAACTCGATCTCTCCTACCTCAAAGGTAAGCTCATCTGCTCCTTCAATAAGCTCCTCAACTGTTTTTCTCTGGGCTGCCAGATATTCGGTATCTTCTTCAGCCTTCCAGTATTTCAAGGCTTCATTAACATTTTTGTTCTTTATATTATTAAGATGTTTCCTTACAATTGAGGTTACCGAGGCTATTTCCTCGGAAGTAGGGTGGGTCGAAAAACCTGTGATATACCAGTTTCCATTTTCCTTAACCATTTCCACCGAATTGATATAATAAAGGCCAAGATTTA
>JAAYQK010000043.1 GCA_012519325.1 Gracilibacteraceae bacterium
ATATGACTATTGCAAGCAAATATTTGGCATAAACATATATTAAGTAATGAATATGTTTCCCACGAAATATATGGGTTAATATTCGGTTTTAAACATAATATATATATGTTATACTTAATATAATAAATATAGTGAGATTGATTGAAATTTGGCAAGAATAAGTGAGGTAGTAAAGTGAAAAACAGATTTTGGATTATAATTATCGGTGTTGTCATTTTATTGGCGGTTTATGTGGTGGGGGTACAGAGAAGCCTTGTGAATCTTAGTGAGGAAGTGAACGCATCCTGGAGCGATATTGAAGTGCAGTATCAAAGAAGAGCCGATCTGATACCGAACCTGGTAGAGACAGTAAAGGCACAAGCCATAAAAGAGCAGGAGATTTTCACACAGATTGCGGAGGCCCGGGCAAAGCTGTCAGGGGCAGCAAGCGTACAGGAAAAAATTGATGCCAATGCAGAGGTCTCATCAGTATTGGGAAGACTTATGGCTATTGCGGAGAATTATCCTGAACTTAAACAAAACCAAGGTTTTCAGGACCTGAGAGTACAGCTTGAAGGTACGGAAAACAGGATTGCAGTTGCAAGGAAATACTATAATGACAATGTGAAGGAATACAACAAGAAGATTAAAGTATTTCCGACAAATATAGCAGCAGGTATATTGGGCTATTCGGATGAATTCCCTTATATTGAAGCGGAGGCTGGTGCGGAGCAGGCACCGGATGTGAAATTTGATTAGAGTTGCGCATCTATATGCAGTATCCTCGGGCATGGGGGTGTGTAAGTGAAACAACTAAGGTTGTCTGCAGCATTTCTTGCAGCTTTGCTTCTGATTGTCATAGGCTCCGGAGTAATTGTCGTAATGGCGGTTGAACCTGAAATACCAAATCCCACAAGGGAGTTTTATGTCAATGATTTTGCCGGTATTCTGGATTACGGCACAGAACAGGATATTCTGGAGCTTGGGGAAAGCACCTATAAGGCAACAGGCGGGGGCCAGGTTGTATTTGTCAGTATTGATACATTAGGGGACTTCTCTATTGAGGAATATGCAAATGCCCTTTTCAATAAGTGGAAAATAGGTACTGATGACAAGGGTATTCTCTTCATAATCAGCATGCAGGAGAGAAAAACCCGGATAGAGGTGGGTTACGGCTACGAAGGAATATTGACAGACTTGGAAAGCAGCAAGCTGCTTTCGAAATTTGCCGGAATTTATGCGGAAAAAGGCATGGATGAAGCGGTTAAGACTATTTATTTCGATTTAGTCAGTATCGTCAGCGGGAACGAAGATATTGTCCAATACCCTGAGACTATCCAAACAAAAAGGTACACAAATGAGGATAGCAGCTTTTTCAGAGAAAATCCAATCATTGCTACAATTCTGGTAATCATTGTATTGATATTGATAGTTTTAGATTTCATATTTACCGGAGGCCGGATAACTTTTTTCATACTTAGAATGACTGCTGCATCTGCCAGACGAGGCGGCGGCAGAAGAAATTCCGGTGGAGGCGGCCGTTCCGGCGGAGGAGGGGCCTCAGGAAGGTTTTGAGAGAACACATTGAGAAGGTTCTTCTGTATTAAAAATAATACGGAAGAACTTTCTTTTATGATCACACTGCTCGGAATCCTGGACCTGAGCTGCACAATTCGAACAGTGCTGCTTATTATGTTGATTTTATGGAAACTGGGGAAAATATATTTGCAAAATAACCCTTTATAAAATCTCCATTATATGATACTATATTTATAGGAATATAGGGTAGGGGGGTATAGTAATTACGAAAGGAGAAATTCTATGAAATCAGAGAGTTACATGATAAACGGTATGACTTGTGCGGCTTGTGCAAGGGCGGTAGAGAGGGCAGTTAAGAAGCTGGACGGAACAACAGATGTTATGGTTAATCTGGCAACAGAAAAACTTACCCTTACCTATGATGAAGAAAAGGTGAAGCCAAGGGACATTATTGATGCTGTCGCAAAAGCAGGATACGAAGCATTGGCAGAAAGCAATACAAAGGAGGTTTCCGTACCTATTGAGGGTATGACTTGTGCTGCCTGTGCCAAATCGATAGAGAGGGCAGTCGGCAAACTTTCGGGAGTAGAGTCAGTTTCAGTCAATTTGGCGACGGAAAAGGCGAATATCAAATATAATCCGGCTGAGCTGAGATTGTCGGAAATCAAGCAGGCTATTGCAAAAGCTGGTTATAAAGCTCTTGAAACAGAGAGCAGGGATAAGCCGGATGGGGATAAAAAACGCAAGGACAGGGAAATTCGAGCCCTGTGGACTAAGTTTGCTGTCTCGGCAGTTTTTGCCCTTCCGCTTTTATATATATCAATGGGCCATATGCTTGGATTGCCGCTGCCCAAAGCTTTGCATCCAATGGATTATCCGCTGAGATATGCTTTGGTGCAGCTTTTTCTTACAATACCAATAGTTATGGCCGGTTATCGTTTTTATACTGTAGGGTTTAAAGCAATATGGCGAAGAAATCCCAACATGGATTCACTTATAGCAATAGGAACATCAGCTGCAGTGATTTACAGCCTGTATTCAACTTATCAGATAAGCATCGGCCATTTCATGTATGCTATGGACTTGTATTTTGAATCGGCAGGAGTCATTATTACATTAATTCTCTTGGGAAAATCCCTGGAAGCGGTGTCAAAAGGAAGGACCTCGGAGGCTATCAAGAAATTAATGGGCCTAGCTCCCAAAACAGCAATAGTAATTCAGGGCAATGAGGAAATTGAGATACCTATTGAGGAAGTTGAGGTAGGCGACATTATAGCAGTAAAGCCGGGTTCAAAAATTCCTGTAGACGGTGAAGTGGTTGAAGGACTTACTGCGATTGATGAATCAATGCTGACTGGTGAAAGTATTCCTGTTGAGAAAAATCCGGGGGATAAAGTGTTTGCAGCAAGCATAAACAAGACAGGCTCAATCAGGTTCAAAGCTACAAAGGTAGGAAGCGATACGGCCCTGGCTCAGATAATAAAGCTGGTGGAAGATGCCCAGGGTTCAAAGGCGCCTATTGCACAAATGGCGGACATCGTTTCAGGGTATTTTGTACCGATTGTTTTTGCAATAGCCACTTTGTCAGCATTGGCATGGTACTTTATCGGCGGGGAGACACCGGTATTTTCCTTAACAATTTTTATATCAGTGTTGGTTATCGCATGTCCATGCGCATTAGGCCTGGCTACTCCTACAGCTATAATGGTCGGAACAGGGAAAGGTGCCGAATACGGGGTACTGATTAAGGGTGGAGAAGCACTTGAAACAGCACATAAAATCAAAACAATTGTATTTGATAAAACCGGTACAATAACTGAGGGAAGACCGGAGATAACCGATATTATCACCACAAAAATTATAGACAGGAAAAAGCTTCTTCAGCTTGCCGCATCTGCCGAAAAGGGATCTGAGCATCCCCTTGGGGAAGCAATAGTGCATGGGGCACAGAAAGAGAATCTTGACATTCTTAAAGTAGAGAAATTCAATGCTATACCAGGCCATGGTATTGAGGTTGAGATTGAAGGGAAGAATATACTGCTGGGCAACAGAAAGCTTATGAAGGAAAGAAATATAAGTCTTTCAGAACTTGAAGCCGAATCAGACCGACTGGCATCAGAAGGAAAGACACCGATGTATGCAGCTGTTGACAATCAGCTGGCCGGCATTATTGCAGTTGCAGACATAGTTAAAGAGAGTAGTGCCAAAGCAATTAAGAAGCTTCATGAAATGGGCATAGAAGTTGCCATGATTACCGGAGATAATCACAAGACAGCCGAAGCCATAGCAAAGCAGGTTGGAATCGACCGTGTGCTGGCTGAGGTTCTCCCGCAGGATAAGGCAAATGAAATTAAAAAGCTGCAGTCTGAGGGCAAGAAGGTAGCAATGGTCGGCGACGGTATCAACGATGCACCTGCATTGGCACAGGCGGATATAGGTATTGCCATCGGTTCCGGCACCGACGTGGCTATGGAATCTGCGGATATAGTATTGATGAGAAGCGATTTGATGGATGTGCCTACTGCTATTCAGCTAAGTAAGAGTACAATAAGGACTATTAAGCAGAACCTTTTCTGGGCTTTTGGCTACAACACGGCCGGAATTCCACTGGCTGCAGGTGTGCTGCACATATCCGGAGGACCGATGCTGAATCCGATTTTTGCAGCCGCAGCCATGTCGTTAAGTTCGGTTTCCGTATTGACAAATGCTTTAAGGCTGAAAGGCTTTAAACCATATAAATAGCAGGTTACTGGGTTTTCGGGTTGTATATATGTGCCCGTAAAGGCCTCGAGGAATGTAAAATTTAAGGAGGAATAAAAAATGAAAAAAAAGATTATTATTGAAGGAATGAGCTGCGGCCACTGCGTTAAGCATGTTGAAGGTGCCCTTGGCGAGATCTCCGGTGTAATAAAGGCCGATGTAAATTTGGAGGGCAAATACGCAGCAGTAGAATTGGAAAGGGAAGTTCCCGATTATGTACTTAAAAATGCAGTTGAAGAAGCCGGCTATGATGTTGTTGCAATAAAGGAGGAATAGTCTTGGATCGTAGTTACGACCACAATAAAACTTTCCGGACAGAAAAGGAGAAGAAGAATATCATATCCAGGCTGAACCGCATTGAAGGGCAGGTAAGGGGCATCAAGGGAATGATAGAGAAGGATGTATATTGCGACGACATATTAAATCAGATATCCTCTGTAAACTCTGCAATGAATTCGGTGGGTAAGCTGATTCTGAAAAACCATATGAAATCCTGTATTGTAAAACGTATTCAAGCCGGAGAACCGGATGTGGTTGATGAGCTGTTGTATACAATTGAGAAAATGCTGAAATAAGAACATGGAGGGCATAGAATTATGAACAGAGCAAAGCTTAAGGATGCCGAAGCAAGATTCTTAAAGCTATACCCGGGAGGCTTTTCTAATCCAAGAATGCTCGAAATTGCAAAGAAACATAAAATAGAGAAAATGAGCAAATTGGCACTGGATAGCTTTTCAGTTGAGAATTTCAAAAACCCCGATACAATAGTTGATTCCATGAAAAAGCTCATCAGTCAGTCATCAATGGTCTCGGTTTTTGAAAAACCAAAATTTCGGGATTTGGTATCAGCCATGAATAATGATGAGAAAAGGCGGTTATCCCGTGGATTGGAGGAATTCCTGCACGGAGACCAGCAGTCAGGCTTTGTGCTGATGTTCGATTTGCTCAATGAATACAATCTGGCTAAATGGACTTTGCTAACAGCATGCCCTTATTATTACAGGCCGGGTGTTGAAGTATTCATCAAACCCACCACTGTAAAGGGTGTTATTGAGTACTTTGAATTGGAGGGATTGAAATACAGTCCCAAACCAAACTACGAATTCTATAAGGCTTATCGGGAACAAATCAATCAGATAAAAAAAGAAGTTGATGCTTCACTGCAGGCAAATAACGGAGCATTCTGCGGTTTCCTTTTGATGTCGTTGGAGAGCTCTGCAAATCCGGAATAGGAGTCGGAATAAATTTCTGGCTCTTAATTTTTTCCACTATTTGAAAAGACCTGATTTTGATGCAATGTAGAAAAATGTCACCCTCCGGAAAGTGTACATGTGGTCAATGAAATACTTGACGCTTTTAAGGATGGTAAGCAGGATAATGCAGTATTCTGGATAAAGGCTAAGGGCAGGATGATCCTGATACAGTATTTTGCCCTTAGGGACACAAAGGGCAAGTACATTGGAGGACACGGGGAGGACACGGGGAGGACATGGGGACGTTTCTCCTGTCTCCAGTGAGACAGGAGAAACGTCCCCGTGTCCGTTCCCGTGTCCTCCCCATGTCCTCCAAGGTTATTGCTTTTTGAGTATGACTGCAAATTGATAGTTGCTACAACTATGTTAGAAATAGAAGCGCACGAACTTAATCGAATAAATATCGCAGAGCAGCAGGTCGTCTGTTTCTACTTCATTTATTATGATATAGCTTATACCTACATCAACAAGTGTTCCCTCACGATCTATAAGCATGTTGGTCCCAATAAGAAATTCTACTTTTACACGTTTGCCTATCTGAGACTTGAGATAGCCCTGTGTGTATTCTATATCCAGTACCGGTGTTGTCGGCAGCATCTCAAAATCTACAGGAGCGGCACCTGTAACAGGTGCTTGCATTGTTTGAGCCGGAATTTGGGGCATTTGCTGTCCGCCCATTTGTTGTGCCCCCATTTGCTGCTGTACCGGAAATGCTTGTGGAGCCATAGGGTAGCCAAAGGTGGTTCCCATTTCAGGGGACTGGCTGAACTGGGACTGACCACCGGTGCCCGCAGGTGTCTGGTTAATATTGTATGAACTATTGCTGTACATATTTATCCCCTTTCATAGATATTAATATAATGTGCAATCGCATTGCACTATCAATTATATTTTCTTCTCCTATGTTAAGTAGTAAAGCCTTGTGGGGTTATAGAAGCAGTGCTCTCCTATTCGATTTGCAAATATGCCGGAGCCGTTTCTCGGGAAGGTTTGGATGCATGTCGGAGCAAAAGGGTTGAAGTACCACAGGCAATAGGCTACTGTTAGCATCTTGTTGCCCGACAGAGCCCAATCGGCTATATCATAGTGTATTTGATCAGGCCGCATGTTATATATATTCTGTGCATTATATGCTCCTCCAAGAGTGTCAGAGGCACAGTCAAACTGACCCGGCTGGAACAATATCCTTCTTAGGTCTCCCTGGCCTACTCTTTGATATTCCCCGTTGGGTACATGAACTCTATTCATAATAACGGTGGCTACAGCCTTCATGCCGTTGTCACCTTCACCACCGGCTTCACACTTAATCATACGAGCAAATATCTCTCTGGTGGAAAGCGCCATAAAAAATTCACCTCACATGCAGTGATATTATCATTTTATGTAATAACTGGATATTTGACACTGCAGTATCAAAGAATTTATAATATAGATACGGAGCGCGGGAAGGGGAGGCATAAAGTTTTGTTATAAGGGAGGAGTACTACGTGGGGAAAATAGTTTTAGGCAAGACCATAGGCCAATGGGTTGAAGAATTTCCAATTATAAATGATCTTATGAGCTATAATCCGGTTTTTTGGATTAATGAAAACCTTGACAGCGTTGAAAATGCACTGCCTGAGCTTTCCTTGACTGCTGAGGATATAGCTGATGCGGAGAAAAGGCTTCAAAGGTTCTCACCCCTCATATCCGGACTGTTCCCTGAGACGAGGGACAAAGGCGGGTTGATTGAATCTGAATTGGTACATGTTAGTGATATGAAAAACAGTATTCAAGAGGTATACAAGCAAAGCTTCCAGGGTGAACTTATGCTGAAATGTGACAATTACCTGCCTGTAGCTGGGTCTATCAAAGCAAGGGGAGGGATTTACGAGGTTTTGAAGCATGCGGAAGATCTGGCCATAAAACATGGAATGATAAATATGGATGATGACTATTCAAAGCTGGGATCGCCTGCGTTTAGGAAATTTTTCGGTAAATTCTCCCTGGCTGTAGGTTCAACGGGTAATTTGGGACTCAGCATAGGAATAATGGGTTCTGCACTGGGTTTTAAGGTTACCGTCCATATGTCTGCGGATGCAAAGGAATGGAAAAAGAGTTTACTCAGAAGCAGGGGGGTCAAGGTCATAGAATACTCTTCCGATTACAGCAAGGCGGTGGAGGAAGGGAGAAGGCAGTCACACCAGGATTCAAGCAGTTACTTTGTGGACGATGAGCATTCCATAAGCCTTTTTCTAGGATACAGTGTGGCGGCTTTTCGTTTGAAGAAACAGCTTGATGCTTTAGGAATAAAAGTCGATAACAGCCATCCGTTGTATGTATACATACCCTGTGGGGTTGGAGGCGCACCTGGGGGTATATGCTTTGGATTAAAGCATGTTTTTGGAGACAATGTACATGTATTTTTTGCGGAGCCCACTCATTCCCCATGCATGCTTCTCGGCTTGGCTACCGGCGAAAATGATAAGCTGTCGGTACAGGACTTAGAAATAGACAACATAACCGATGCCGACGGACTTGCAGTTGGAAGGCCTTCAGGATTCGTAGGAAAAATGATGGAGAAGCTTTTAAGCGGAATCTATACTGTTGAGGATAATGAACTGTATAAGCTGGTGGCATTGATGAAGGATAAGGAGAATATCAAGATTGAGCCTTCGGCGACTCCGGGACTTCTTGGCCCCTTAAGGGTGAATGCCGACATGAAAAATACAACTCACATTGCATGGGCGACAGGAGGATTGTTTGTACCTGAGGCTATGATGCAGGAATTCTATTCAAGAGGCAAAAAACAGTTGGGGGGGCTTTAAGCCCGCTCAACTGTTTTTTTCTTTATATATTCTTCTATTCTATCGTTATAGCTTGTCATAATTGTTTTAATTACAGGGTTTCTAGCTGAGTTGAAGCTCATATCGTCAATTGTGCTAATGGGGAGTATTTTGGGTGAGGTGCCTGTTATAAAAACACCGTCCATTTCTCTCAACATAGAAACTGATATGGGTTTCTCTATTATTTCTATTCCCAGATCCCTGCAGATTTCAAATACATAAACTCTGGTTATACCTATCAGCACATTTCCTTTGGGTGCGGTCAATACCTCATTGTTCTTTATAAAAAAAACATTGGAGCGGCTTCCTTCCGTAATCTCGTCTTTACTGTTCACAAGCAGTGCTTCATAAGCATTTGCATCAGCTAAAGCAGCAGCAACTCTTTCCTTATAGCCGGAATTTACCACCTTGGCATTGGGATTGCTCCTTTCCTCTTTGAGAAGTATTCCATGCACACCGGTTTCGTATTGTTCGGGGGTCGGATAGCTGCTGTGGATGAAATATATACTATAATCCGGAACAGTATTTTCCATGTTATATACTACTATTCTAAT
>JAAYQK010000044.1 GCA_012519325.1 Gracilibacteraceae bacterium
CTGGATTTCCCCTTAGGTATCAACCTGGTTTTTATATGGTTGGCATGAAGCCACGCCATAAAGGATAACCAGAAACCTTTACGAAAGCCACTTATGGCTCGCACCTAAGCATATAGCATTAGGGCAATTAATAGCACACTCGAACGGGTCACCTAAGTTTTCGTCCCCATTCCTTACCCTGTACGGAAGTGTGCTAATATTATTATACTATACAGATGTATAGTAATAAAGGTTTCATTATATTTCAAGTTTTCAACGATTGCTAAAACCTGTAAAATTCCATTGCTTACAACTTAATATTATTGTTAAGTTACCAAGATGTAAACAAGCTGTTCACAAAAGTCGTTTGACTTTATGGCACGCACGCACAAAAGTCATTACCACTCTTTGATATACTTAACATTCATAGTAGCTTCATACTGGCTACCTTTTGAACCCTCAATGGCAACGTCAAATATATCACCATTAATAAAGGTATAAGCATTTTTATTATCCTTAATCCACTTGATATAACCTTGTAGCTTTTCCTCATCAAATAATGGGTCGCCTAAATGAAAATCAGATAATGGCACAATATAAGCATGGTCATCATCAATAGTTAAGTTTACATTGATTACTTTCGTTATTTACTCCTTAATAAATTAATATTTAAAAACCGTTATCTTGTCATCAATACCTGCATGGACAAAATTCTTATCCTTGTAATATCCCAAATGATTAAAGTCCGTATATCGTATTAGATATGTGTAGTAGACAAATAACGGTACTCCTACTGCCCTGCTGTCAACTGCTTCCGCCCTCAAATGTTTGCTACTGCTTGCACCCTCAACGCTTTTGCTTGCGTTCCATTCTGGCGTTCTATAAGCAGATGTAATTAATATGTATATTTCCTTTTTAGGTTTAAAATCTTCATTTAGCTTATCTCTTACTATTTGAAGTTTATTTGCAATATATGCCACATTGTTAAAATACTTTTCCGGAGGTTCTACTTTTGGCTTTCCGAAATTATTACTCCAAAATTCAGAATAAAAAAAGTTATCAGTTATCTTAAAATCATTACCCATTTAACCGCCTCCTTAACTGCTGGACGATAAAAGATTTATTAACGCCTGCAACCGGTGAGCTTGCATAATTAATATTTACGCAATATTCATTATTGCCGGAATACCAATCCCCGTCTGGCTCTAAATATGTTCTGTTAAATTCATAGCTCCAATACTCTATGCACTCTGCTTTATCCTTAAATCCTTTTGCGCTTGCCATTGGTGAGCTATCGTAAGCAGTCCAGCCATAGATATTATTTTTCCTTTTAGCAATCGGTGAAGTTCCCCAGCCACTCTCTAAACCGCCATGTCCTACCGAATGAAGAACATCAAAGTCATTTAGCTTTGCATAATAATTAAATGCGCTTCCAAGTCCTATAAATTCATTCTGCATTAAACTTTCTATCTGCTTATCGCTATATGGTATGTATGGTTTTATGGGTTCAAATACTTCTGGACAATAGTTAAGTTTGTTATATTTATTCATTTTTGCTCTTGTTCTAATACCAATAATGCCATCAACTTTAAGTCCTGTATGCCTTTGAAAATCCTCTACAATTAAATGTAGATGGTCTGGTATTGCCACTTTATAGCCAAGAGAATTAAAGTAATGTTCGTATGCCATAATTAGTCATTTGTATATAATTTGTAGTCATTCAAACGCCATATAGATTTCTAATTTCTTATACCAGTAATCCTTGCCATATTCCTTAGCTTCCCATATCAAATCAAATGTCGTGTCCTTACCTACTATTCCGTCAATGGTAAGCCCTTTGTGTGCCTGATACTGCCTTACCTGCATATCCGTTAGTGCGCCAAATTTACCATCATAACCGCCTGTATTTTCAAAGCCATATTCAAGCTCCAGTATCTCCTGTAACCATTTAACCTGATTGCCCTTAGAACCGATTTTTAAATTAACTAATTTCATACCATCTAACTCCAATATTATTTGTGTATCTTTGGATTTAATAAGACTTAACATATCCTGCCAGTACGGACTTACTGGATTCCAATTCCAGCAATAAGACATATTGCTATCATCTTCTTCAGCGTTGTGCATCCAGTTGACATAAGGAAAACAGAACTGTTCGCATCCTATTTCATCAGCTTTGTTGATTTGATATTTCAGCAGATTATGCCCTTTTTCTGTTGATACGTTATAAAAGTTATTGCCCTCTGTTACTGCAATGCGCAAGC
>JAAYQK010000045.1 GCA_012519325.1 Gracilibacteraceae bacterium
AATCCTTCATCTGATACTAATATATTCAGCCATGATGGCTAATTAATTCTATGTTTGTATTTTCAATTTTAACCCTCAAAAAATCACGACGGACACATCACTCAGACAGCTGTATTTGATGCTTTTATCTATAGCTGCCTGATTTATGTGTCCTGGATTAATAACATACTAATATGTAAACTTACAGACTTCCTATATTTTAAATTTGGCTATCATCTGATTAAGCTTAGCTGAGATTTCTTTTGCATTTGTAATACTCTTAATAACTTCGTCGGCATGTTCCACAATGTTGGATGTCTGCTGTGCTATGCTGCTTGTCCCGTCAGCACCTTCATTTGTTGCTGCAGATACTTCATCAAGCGCTTTAACTGTGCTTTGAATTGAAGCCAGCAGCATTTCTACCGTAACGCTCAGATTTTCAACCAGTTCATTAACAAATTCAGCATCCTTTTTATATTGTTTTGTTGCTTCAAGCATCATTTCATAGTCCTTTATAACATCATTATTCATAAAGTCCAGCAAGCTTATTGAACTGGATGATAAATCATTAACTGAACTCAATACTGTCTGTGTAATACTCTGAATCTCTGTAACTGTATTCTTTGAGTTTTCTGCAAGCTTTCTTATTTCATCAGCTACAACTGCAAAGCCTTTCCCTGCTTCACCAGCTCTTGCAGCTTCGATTGCAGCATTTAATGCAAGAAGGTTTGTCTGTGAAGTTATTTCCAGAATAGAATCAGCTAATATACTAATTTGTTCAGCGGCCTTTGACCTTTCCAGTGCTTCTTCCAGGCTTAGCTTTACTTCTTCAAATATTCTGTAAGCACTTTCTTGGGAAGCAGCAAAGCTTTTATTCAATTCATTGGCAGTCTTGTTAATCTTTTCTGCTTCCATAAATCCTTCTCTAGCTTTATCAGCAACATTTTCCGAAGCTCTTTCAATCTCATTGGAAGTTGCATTCATTTCCTGAACTGACGCGGCGGTTTCTTCCATTCCCGCCGACAACTCTTCTGTTGTAGCAGATATACCGTCAATTTCCTCTCCTAAACGTGACATGCTTTGATTAGTCAAGTCAACGATTTCGTTTAAGGTTGATGCATTGCTGTTTACCTCTTTGATTATATTCACTAATTCTTTTCGCACTTCTGATTCGGCATTAATAATTAATCCGAATTCATCCTTTTCATTTAAGTATTTATTATATTCTTCAGTGTATTCCAAATTAAGGTCCGCAGTCCTTTTTATCAGTTCCAAGGTTTTCTTGGTCCTTTTATTTATACCGGTTATTATAATAATTCCAAGCAGCAGCGAAAGTATAATAGCCGAAGCTGTTATCACGATAACATACATTATTGTCTGCGAAACAGTTTTGTTACTCTGAGCAACAATTTCTGCCCCATATACCTCTAATATCTCTTCTATCTGGTTCATTCTCTCTCTTGCCGAATTAAAAGCACTTAGATACTGCCCCTCATCCGAAATGACATTTATGTTTGCATTAAACAATCCATATCATGTCTTATAGTCCTTGTTAAAAGCCTCAATAAGTTCAAAGGTTGTTTTCCTGGTTCCTTTATGCCTATACTTTGATTTATCCCTTTCTTCTGCAAGCTTTTTATCCATAGTTTCTAATACATTTTTGAGTACTTCACAGGCCACCTGGCAGCCATAAGCATAAATTTCCTTCTCTAACCTATTGAATGATAAA
>JAAYQK010000046.1 GCA_012519325.1 Gracilibacteraceae bacterium
ACCTTGTGGTTTGTGGGTTTTCCCCTTCTGAGATTATCATTATCCATAGCCGGCAAATCGTCATGTATAAGTGAATATGTGTGAATCAATTCAATGCAGCATGCAAAAGGAAGCACTTCTTCCTCCCTGCCTTCAAAAAGCTCACAGGACATTATGGCAAGTATGGGCCTTAACCTCTTGCCACCTGCCAGCAGGCTGTACCTCATCGCTTCTGATATAACCGGTATGCTTTTGTTTTCCGGAACCATTAAATCTAGCTTCTTTTCTATCAATTGCCGTTTACTTGTCAAATACTCCTTAAGATCCAAGTCTATGCCTCCTTGATTTGACTGATGCTGAATTCTTCCATCTGCTCACCGTTGCGGTTCATGATTGCCATTACCTTCCCCTCGGCCTCTTCCAGCATCCCTGAACAAAGCTTTGAAAGTGTTATACCCTCCTGGTATATTTTTATTGACTCTTCAAGAGATATGTTCCCCGCTTCAAGTGTCTCTACTATTTCCTCCAATCGTTTCAAAGCCTGCTCAAATGAAAAATTCTCATTCATATTATTCTTCTCCATTTCAAGATATTATTGTGAAATTTTTACATATCTATACTTGCTATATATTTCCTGCATTCTTAAGGGCTGATTTCCAGCCCTTTTACCTCTGCTACTGCCTTTCCGTCCTTAAATTTTATACAAATTTCCTCATGGAGCAGCAGGTCCTTTACAGAAGTCAGGAGTTTCCCGTCAGATTTTTTCATAATTATACCATAACCTCTGCCCAATGCTGCTTCAGGATTTAACAGGTAAAGCTTCCCAATTGTCTTTTCAGCTTCATTCCTGCTGCTTTTCAGTATATTCAGTATATTATAATCCAGGTACTTGTCAAGGGAATCAAGAGTCTGTCTCGTATTGAGTATTTTTCTCTCCAGCTGCCTGAAAACATTATCTCTGGAAATCCTCTCAACCCTGCTCCTTTTATCCTTTATATAGTTTGCAATTGTAGAATTAAGAACATATCGGTATTGGCTCAGCTTACCCATTAGGCTCTGCATATCAGGGACTGCAAGCTCTGCTGCTGCAGATGGGGTTGCTGCCCTGATATCTGCCGTAAAATCTGAAATGGTGAAATCCGTTTCATGCCCTACAGCCGATATTATAGGTATTTTTGACTGAAACACAGCCTCCGCTACCACTTCCTCATTGAAAGCCCACAGCTCTTCTATGGAACCTCCTCCACGGCCAATTATTATTACCTCTACATTCCCTTTGGAATTGAAAAACCTGATTCCTTCTGCTATTTCATTTTCAGCACCTGCTCCCTGAACCTGCACAGGGTATAAATATACATCTATGCAAGGGCATCTTCTTCTAATTATCGAGATTATATCCCTTACTGCTGCTCCCGTAGGAGATGTAACCACACCGACAGCCCTGGGCATAAAAGGAATCTTCTTCTTCCTTGCTTCATCAAAATAGCCCATGGCTGAAAGCTTTTTCTTAAGCTGTTCATAAGCCTTATAAAGAGAGCCTGTCCCTTCCGGAATCATATCCTCCGAATAAAACTGATACTGTCCGTCTCTCTCATAAATTGAAAAATAACCTCTGAGTATTACGGCACAGCCATCCTCCGGCATGAATTTAAGCTTTGCTGCATTTCCCCTGAACATAACACATCTTATTCTTGAGCCTGCATCTTTTAAGGTGAAATACATATGGCCAGATGTATGATGTTTAAAATTGGAAATTTCACCTTTCACATGCAGGTTTGAAAGGAGCGCGTCATTCTGTATCAGATATTTTATGTAATTATTGATTTCAGTAACTGTAAAAATTTTTTCGTTATTCATTCGTTTCTCCTTAACTGTTTCATTCCAAGCACTGCCGTGCCCACAGCATTATCGGAAGAATATCTTTCATCGGAAAATATCGGTTTAATGCCAATTTCGGCAAGTCTCGAACTGTTCCCTATATAATCCCTGACGGTGGTATTTGATGCTACTCCTCCCACCAACAGCAATTCACCCATATCATATTTACTTTTTGCATTTACTACGGTTTTTTCAACGGATTTGGCAATACATAAAAATACGCCCTTACTTATGGCTGCCGCGTCGTAAGTCTCTTGGGATCTATCGTTTATGATTCTCTGAATATAAGTTTCCGGACCTGAAAAGCTGGCATAGAATCCGTTTATACTAATAGGAATATCAACTCCCTTAATCTCATTTCCGCTGCACAATTTGTCCATTTCCTGCCCACAGGGAAAATTCATCCCCATAGCAACACCCACCCTGTCTATGAATTGTCCGGCATTCAAATCACTACTGCCTCCAATTCTTACAATCTCCGATGTATTGTTTCTGTTGACATACAGAAGCTCAGTTGTACCTCCCGAAATATGATATGCTAAAAAAGCGGGAGCCATTTCATGTCCGGAAGACCATATCCCCGCCTCTATATGACTCTCCTGATGGCTTACTTCAAATACCGGAGCTTTCATAAACAAGCTGATTGTTCTTGCTGTGTGCATACCCGCTAAAAAAACAGGCATATAGGAGCCGGCTTCATTCCTTGGCCATGCGCTTACGGAAATTCCCTTGACATAATCCGGCTCTATGCTTTCTGTACACTGTTCCATAAGCAGTCTAAGATTTCTTATGTGTTGAAAAAAGGCATCAGACTGTCTTAATCCCCTACTTCTGGCGGGCACTTCAATCATTATTCTTCCATCATAGCAAAGCTCAAAGGATTCACTTACTGCGGCCAATGATGTTGTATAGCAGCTGGTATCTATTCCAAGGCAATACATGTCATACACCCTTTATGTCCGTTTCTCTTATTATTTTGCCCAACACACCGTTTACAAAGCTTCCGGAGTCATCAGTACTGTATTTTTTAGCAATTTCAACTGCTTCATTAATTGCCACACTGTCAGGGATATCATCGCGAAACAATATCTCATACAGAGCAAGCCTCAATATTGCCAGGTCAACCTTGGCAATCCTTTCTTTCGCCCACCCTGTCGTATTGCTTTGTATCAATTGGTCTATGTACTGAAGCTTCTCAATGGTACCTTTAATTATTTCCTCTGCAAATTTCATATCTGTTTCATTTATAGTACCCTGTGGCTTATCATCACTTTGCTCCGACACTGTCTGAAAAAACTCTTCAAGCATAACCTCATAATTTTCAGTTTTATTGAAATCCGTACCATATAAAAACTTAATTGCATATTCTCTGGCAAGCCTTCTACTCATAAATCCTCCTATATACTTCACGCCGCAGACCCTAAACTCAAGTATTACATAAAAAGTTTTCGCATCCCTTCACTTACCCATATATCTAAACTAACCCTCTTTCAATATAATACTATTATAAGAGGGTTAGTTCACAAAAGTCTATTTGGATTTTCCTTCAGGGTTAACTTCTTCATTGTTCTCTTTATCCAGATTTACACCTTGGATATGAATATTTACTTCCACTACGGTAAGGCCGGTCATAGTCTCAACAGCTTTTTTAACGTTCTCCTGTATCTGCCAGGAAACGTCAGGAATCCTTACGCCATAATCAACAATTATGTACAGGTCAATAGCAGCCTCTTTTTCTCCTACTTCAACCTTAACTCCTTTTGAAGGGTTTTTCTTACCAAGTATCTCTGTTATACTGTCGGCAATTCCACCGCTCATGGAGTAAACTCCCTGCACTTCTTTTGCAGCTATTTCAGCAATTACTGCAACTACATCGTCCGCAATCTTCACATTACCGTACTTATCCAATTTTATCTCCTTTTCCAAACACTGCACCCCCTTGATATGTAGATTATATGAACAATTATATCAAAACAAAAATCTATTTACAAATATATGTAATGTGTTTATCTGACAGTATTATATTATACATTATATCAAAAAAACATTCAAATTTTATGGTTTTGCCATGGGTGTTTAGTTTTTCTTCATTATTTTTATATTCTTGGGATCCAGCTTTGTCTTTCTTACTACAATATCCTGGATCTGTGCAATATTGGAAGAAGTAAGCTCCTTAGCCTCAACTATGACCGTAGCTGAATCATCGGTGAGAAATACCAATGCGTCGTTAAAGCCTCTGGATATTATCAGATTCTCAATTATCATTTCCTTATCTGTGAGGGATACTATTTTAACAATCTCCTGCTGAGCCATGTTTTTGAAATTCTCTTCTGCTTTATCGCTGTTTATTATATCCTGCCACATTTCCACTTCCTTACTTCTGTTCTTATCCCTTTCAATTCTGTATTCCGAGAAAAAGGAAGAAGCTGTTTCCAGCGTCTCACTGCTGTCCTCAATAACTATCGGCCCCGCCGTCTCTCCTGCTACGGCATCTTCAGCAAACATCATGTCAACTTGCTCTGCCTCTTTCATTTCCTCTTTTATCACTTTTGCATCCAGGCTAAACTCCGCATCGGCCAGCCTTTCGGAAGTAAAACTGTTGTATGCATACCCCACAACAAAAAGTAGTATTATCATTGAACATATTATGATGTTTTTTTTCTTCACTTGCATGACTATACCTCCCTGAATTTATATTTCATATTAATTTCTTTCATATACCGTTACTCTATAAGCGGGAATGTCCAATACCGTTTGCACCGCTCGGGAAATCTTCAACTTGACCTTTGAATCCTTGGCACCTTCGGCTACTATTATCACGCCTTTAATTTCCGGGTTTATCTCCTTTATTATCAAAGGCTTTGAATTGCCCCCCTGAGCTGCAGTAAATACAATTTTGTCATCTGTCGTTTTCTCATTTATTGTCCGTGTTCCACCGCTTGTATCTTTTTCATCAGTCACTTTTTCAGAGATTGATTCATCCTTTGCAGGAATTATCTCTGCTCCGCTCTCTAGAGTAATCATTACCGAAACCCTGCCTGCGTCCTGAATTTTGCTGAGTATTGAAGACAAGTCATTCTCCAATCTCCTTACATAATTAGAAGAATTGTTGTCTGGAATTTGTATATCAGTATATGTACTTTTATTATAATTGTCTTCTTCCGATATCCTGTCTCTTCTGATATCCTTGTAAAAATCAGCAATTAGAATTAGAGCCAAGCCCAAGCAGAATACAATAATCAGATTTGCAGTGGTCTTTTTCGAAAAATTCAGCTTTTGGAAATTAACTTTCTTTAATTTATCCATCAACCACTCAAGTAATTTCATAAAACTTCCTCCCTTGCATTATTACTGCCGTACCTCGACGCTGACAATCGATTCGCTGATTCCCAAAGCTTTGCTTATTTCATCTCTAATATCGCTTCTTATTCTGCTATTATTCAAATTATATTCAACTTTGTCTTTATTAATTACATTTTTATTTGCTTCCGCGCCTTCGTTAACTGCAATTTTAATTTTGTCTACTTCTATTACCTCTCCGGAATTATTATTTATAATGACTTCTACCGATTTTATTCTACCGAAGTCCTTGCTTTCAAAATCCTTCTCCAGCCACAGGTTTATGGATAATTCCCCATATTCCGAATCTATGTTTTCATCAATAATTCTCTCAATAAGTCTTTTTAGATTGTTTTCGAACACTTCAACTGCCATCTTCTGTTGGAACTCAACTATTCTTTCACTATCTGCCGCAGCACCGCTTTGCTCAATATAGCCTGAAGTTTCTAGAAACTTCAAATGAAAGTCCTCTGCATAATCCTTTACAAGTACGAAGGGCTTTATAACAACTACTATAATCATGAGCCCCACAATTACATTTATATAACGCTTCATAGAGCTGCTGGGAATAATAGTTTCCAGTAACATTATAAAAATAATTATCACAGTTATGTTTATAATCCAGTTCCTTAAAAATTCAGCCATTCAATCACCTACCTGACCAATACCGTCATATTCCCGACTCCCATGATAACAGTAAGTGCCATAAAAAACATAACAGCTACTGAAATAACACAGGTCAGAAGAATCATTATCGCGTTACTCATGTCATTCAGACACTGCACCATCTGATTGTCCAGAATCGGCTGGATAAGCGCACTTGCAACCTTGTATATCAATACAATGGAAAACATCTTTATAAGTGGAAAACTGCATATGAGAAGCAAAATAATAAATCCTGCAATTCCTATTCCGTTTTTTAGTATCAATGAGCAGCTGACAACCGCATCAAAAGCCTCGGAAAGAAAGTTTCCCACTATGGGAATGAAGTTATCCACTGCAAATTTCGCAGTCCTTATTGTCGCTCCATCTATCGATACGGATGCAATACCCTGCACCGCCAATACTCCTGTGAAACCGGTAAGCACCAAACCTAAAGCCCCCACAGCAATTTGTTTCAACAGCGATGCAAGCTTGGAAATATTGACGGATTCAGAGAGATTGTTCAATATACTCATAACTGCCGAGAAAAGTATAAGAGGCATGACAAACACTTTGATAAATGTTGTTATGAGAGTAATGCAGGTAAAAATCATGGGCTGGAATAAGGCCGATGAAGAAATGCCACCGACAGCAGCCAGCAAAGCCAGCAATGTCGGCAGGAGTGCCTGCATAAAGCCTGTCATTTTACTTATTGTATTAACTCCTATAAGCATTGCATCATTAAAACTCTTTACAGCCATTATTATTATAAGTATGTAGCATATTCCATATGCCAGTCGTCCAATGGAATCCTTCTCAAATGCATTGTGAAGATTCTGCAGCATTGCACAGAAAATTGCCAGTATCAAAAGCTTGCCCATAAGAGTAAAGTTGCTGATTACTTCATTTAAGAAGAAGTATGAAATGCCGGTTCCTATTTCTTTAAGGCTATCAATTGTACTGCCTTTGAACAGTTCCAGTACCAACTCTCTTACATTAATCTCAGGCAGCAGTCCTTTAGATTCCCTGTTGATTTCATCAACAAATTTTTCTATATCGCTTATATCCAGATTATCCAGCTGACTTTGAAATATATTCTGTGTATCATCGCAGTTAACGCCGCATATGGAAAGTAGAATTATTATCATAATAAATACTACGCTTTTTCTCATGTATATCCCCCTTATGGTATGATTTTTATCATTATATCCATCAATGCAGCAAGTATAGGTATTGCAATTACCATAATAAGCACTTTCCCTGCAAATTCAACTTTTGCAGCAATGGCACCCTCTCCGGCATCCCTGCATATTTGGGCACCGAACTCCGTAATATATGCTATTGCGATAACTTTAAGAATTGTTGAGAAATATAGTATATCAATATTCGCTTTAGCCGCGAAATGTTTAAAAACCGTCATAACCGAGTTGAGCTTGGTAATTACAAATACAAATATAACAAGCCCTGTTACAAGACTTACTGCGAACGCTGTTTCGGGCTTTTCCTCTCTCAGGACTACTGCAAGCAATGCTGCTATTATACCTGTCATAACTATTTTCATGATATCCATAATATCACCCTACAAATGGAACATTGTTCTTACATTGTTAAACAGATTGCTTATCAGGCTTATTATCATCATCAGTACAACCACGACTCCCGCCAATGTTGTCATCATAGCCATCTCTTCCCTGCCTGACTGGTAGAGAACTCTGTTCAGGACTGCGATAACTATTCCTATGGCTGCTATTTTGAATATCAGATCAATATCCATTCTATCTCCTCCTTCTATATGTTTCGCACTGAATATATTACATTGGATTCACATCAGTACTATAAATACTGCAATTCCAAGTAAAAAACCTAAACTTCTGTACATTTTTGCACTTCTCTTTATTTCTTCCAATGCTGCATCCTCTTGATGCCTGAGCTGGAGATAAAACAGATGAAAATGCTTTTTCTGATCCTCCCTGTCGGAGCATCCCAATATACTTCCAAAACTTTTAATCAGCTCTATATCCTCCTTCTTAAGTGAGGACCCTGTAAGAATCAATTCTGCCGAATCACCCCAGGCCTCCCTTACAGTATAAAAGCTTCTATCTGAAAGGCATTGGGAAATACAGGCAAAAAAACTGCGCATAATACCCTCTGTCTTTTTCGAGACGCTGCAAAGTGCAGCAGGTAAGGGTGTAGCACCGTATGTTACTTCTGTCTCCAGCATTTGCATCAGTCTCCTGAAATCCTCAAGCTCTCTGTAGCGCAATAATAATCTATTTGAAAAAACAATTCCCAATAAACCGCTTGCCGTAATAATTAGCAAGCCTCCTGCAAGTTTCAGCATAAAATCCATCCCCTTCGTTTAAAGATGCTCTTTGTTTCTTTTAAACAGCACATTGTATTTTCCGTCTAACACAGCTTCAAGAGTACCGGCACCCTTTTCCCTGCTCAAGATAATATATCTTTCAAAAACTCCCTTTTGAATACGGTTCAAATCATGCTTATTAATAAAATCCGCTATATTACTGCCATGTATAGTGGTAATTACTTTAACTCCTGCATTTACTGCAGCAGTAATGGCGTCTGCATCTTCTGCCCTTCCTATTTCATCGGTAGCCACTATCTCCGGAGACATAGATCTTATCATCATTATTATTCCTTCTGCTTTTGGGCAGCCATCCAGTACATCTGTCCTTATCCCTATGTCGTTTCTGGGAATTCCCA
>JAAYQK010000047.1 GCA_012519325.1 Gracilibacteraceae bacterium
AAAGCTCCATATAAGCAAATTTTTAATTCAGCTACAAACGCCTATAAGTTATGGAATTCGGTGCTTATATATAGAGAAGTAGAACGAATTGAAAAAAATTTTCAGCAGAATACAGATCGAACTAGAAAACTAATTTCAATACATGGTAATAGATTCATTCTTCACATAGTATACCAAATGCTATTACAGAGAAATGTTGATTTTTCGACCCGATACATTAATAATGGGATAATCGCAGAAATAAACATTGAACAGATATATAAAGATATTATTGAAAAGATAATCGTAGCAAAGCAAGAACTTTTTCCTGATGCGTATCCTGCCAATATATTTAAAAATAACGCAAGATGTAAGGCCATTAAAGAAAAATTAATGCCTTAATGTTGTATCAATGCATTGAGTTATATGGCAACAATATGGCAACAAAAAATCGGATAGCCTAAAATATTTGGATAATTGATATAAATAGAGTAGCACAGACCATAAAACTTAAACAGAATTGTTTAGACTACATTTTTAGTGAGCGAGTTTGAATAATAAAAAAGGCTCTTTGGGGAAAGAGCCTTTTTTGTCTGTTTATTACGGTAACATCAATGGCGCTCCAGGGCCCATAGGTAACTTCAAGAAGTACCAGACAAGGAGCTGGATCAACCAAACTGCCAGGAAGCTCAAGGAATACGGCAGCATATTTGCCATCAATGTTCCCATACCGATACTATTGTCATATTTTCTTGCAGATACAAGCAGCATACCGAAATATGCAAGTAGAGGGGTTACTATGTTTATAACCGAGTCTCCTATTCTGTATGCCATGGTAATGAGCGAAGGATGGAATCCCAGGAACATGAACATTGGAATAAATATCGGAGCCATTATAGCCCATTTTGCCGATGCGCTTCCAAGTAAAATATCAAGAACAACGCAAAGGAGGGTAAACAGCACCAATATGACCGGAATCGGGAAGCCTGACGTCTGCAGGGCATTTGCACCTTTTATCGCAAACAGTATGCCAAGGTTTGACCATCCAAAGAAATTAATAAACTGTGCCATAAAGAACGACATGGCAACATATGATCCCATGTTCGTCATTGTCTCGTTAAATGCAGCAACTATGTCTTTGCCTGATTTAAATATTCCCGCAAATTTTCCATAAACAAGCCCCGGAATGAAGAACATCAATGCTATAAGAACAACCAGTCCCTTCATGAGGGGAGCGTTGCTGGCTATTGGAGAAAAAGTCTCAGGCTCTCTTAATATACCATGGGGCGGTATTATGCCAAGGGCAACAATGACTAAATAGATCAGCAGAGCTATACCGGCATTTTTTAAAGCCTTCTTTCGCTGGGGAGTAACCTCTTCCATAGCCTCGGCAGCATGCTTCGAGGGGCCTAATCTGGATTCCAGGACCTTCAAAGTTACCCATTTGGAGACTACAGTCAGGGTTATAACGGAGAATGCCTGGAAGTAATAGTTCATTGCAGCATGAACACCTGTAACAGGTATTCCGGCAGATTGAGCGGCAGGTTCCGTAAACCCTATCAACAGGACGTCAAGGGAGGTAACTATTAAGTTGGCACTGAATGCTCCGGCAACGGATGCATAAGCGCACATCATACCTACAAGGGGATTCCTGCCGAGAGCGGAAAATATCATTGCTCCAATAGGAGGCATGATAATAAATCCGGAGTCTCCCGCTGCATTTGCAAAAATAGATGCAAATACTAGAAAACAACTACCTTAACACTTGATCCTTTTAGGCCTGAGAGAGAATTTCTAAGCAAGGCTGAGAATAAGCCTGACTTTTCGCAAAGCCCGACGCCCAGCATGCAGGTGAGTACGATTCCAAGAGGTGGGAATGACAAAAAGTTATTTACCGCATTGGAAAGTATCCTCTGCAAGCCGCTTACTGAAAGAAGATTAACAACGTGTAAGGGTTCTTTAGTTACGGGGTGAATATCAGAAAAACCGAGCAGTGAGAAAACGTAAGATAATAACACTACCACTACACTTAGTCCTGCAAATAAGAGCAGCGGTTCAGGGAGTTTGTTGCCTACTTTTTCAACCCAATTTAGAAATTTGTCGAAACGACTTTTCTTTTTAAGTTCTACTTGTGTCATTACTACACTTCCCTTCATTAAGATATGTTAATGCACTTTGTGCAAGAACAGCAGCGGCAAGAGGAATTATATCCTCATCAATATTAAACTTCGGATTATGAAGTGAATTCGTAAGCCCCTTTTCCTTGTTGTAAGTTCCAACGATGAAGAATGCTCCCGGAACTTTCTGCTGGAAATATGAGAAATCTTCTCCTCCCATAGTGGGTTTGTCTGTTACAACGACACCATCTTCTCCTAAAATTGCTTTGCCTGCTTTTTCTACAAGTGCTACCATATCACTATTGTTAATAACAGCAGGATAATGGGGATCATAAATAAATTCGTAGGTTGCATTATTGGCTTCGCATATGCCTTTTATAATATTTTCTATCAAATGAGGCATTCTTTCCCTCAATTCGTTTGTCAAGGTCCTTACGGTACCTTCCATCTCGACTTTTTCGGGTATTGCATTGTGAGTAGTGCCTCCCGTGATCCTTGCTATTGTCACCACTGCGGGTTCAACAGGATTTATTCTTCTGCTTACCAAAGTCTGCAGGGACATATACACCTGGCATGCTACCGAAATTGGATCTATACAATTATGGGGTTCGGCACCATGTCCTGCTTTTCCATAAATTTTAATCGTAATATGATCAGGGGCAGCCATCATTGGGCCGTACTTGACACCTATTTTTCCGGACTCAACAGTAGGCCATACATGTGCGCCTATTGCCGCATCCACATGGGGATTTTCAAGAGCGCCATCCTTAATCATCCTGTCAGCGCCGCCGTCAATTTCTTCATCAGGCTGGAACAGGAATTTGACATTTCCATGCATTTGATCTTTGAACTGTGAAAGTATCATGGCCGCACCAATGACCCATGTAGTATGGGCGTCATGACCGCAGGCATGCATATATCCCGGATTCTGTGATTTGTACTCAACGTCGTTTTTTTCTGTTATCGGAAGGCTGTCCATATCTGCCCTCAATAGTATTGTTTTTCCCGGATACTTACCTCTTAAGGTTGCGACAACACCCGTTTCCGCAACATTAGTGCGGACCTCCAGGCCCAGTTCCTTCAGTTTTTCAGCTACAAGAGCGGAAGTCCTGAATTCCTTTCTTCCCGGTTCCGGATGAGCATGAATATCTCTTCTTATGCGGATAAGCTCATCTTTTATTTCCTGAGATTTTTCAATGATAATATCTTTATACAAAAAATCATCTCCTATCATTATTATGTATATATACGCGCTTTAGTTTAACACTTTTTGAATAATTATACAAATTTCATTGTATACGCTTAAGTGCATATGTAGCGAATATTATCTAATGTATTGAAATACCGCTTATTATATTCGAATATCTCTTGCAATGGCTGCTTAACCCGCTATTTTTTTAGATTTTGGCAAATAGTTGGTAATATAGCAATGTTAATTGACATATGTCAATAATAGCTTATAATAGAATTAAAAGAAACAAATAAAAAATAAGGAGGTTTTTCTATGTCTTACAGTCCATCTTTAGGGAGTTCTTTAACCAATACAAAAATGAGGACGCCGGAACATATTTCAGATTTCTCGGGTATGTGTTCGGTTTGTACGACAAACTGCATCGGAACTTGCGAAATAGGTCTGTCGGCTGCCAGAGGTTCAGAGGCAATATATCCCTTTGAAACAGACAAAAACCAGTTTGCATCCGAAAAAAGCTATCCCCTGGATTTCTCTCACTTTAATATCAACGGCAGAGTCTTTGGGGCGGTTGGTTGTCCGGAAGATGCATATGAAGCAACATTTCCCAAGGCCGATATTGCTATGGATTTTGGAATCAGCAAAAAAATCAAATTAAAGGCACCGATAATTCTGCCTGCCATGGCTAAGCTGAATTGGAAGGATTATTATGCAGGAGCTGCATTGTCAGGGGTATTGGTTGTTATAGGGGAAGATGCTGTAGCAAAAGACAAGGAGCTAATATTGGAAAACCGAAAGGTTGCTGATTCTCCATTATTGAAGGAAATGGTATCCTCCTTCAGGCAGTATTACAGAGGATTTGGGGACATAATACTCCAGGGGAATTATGATGACGAAAACCTCGGTGTATTGGATTATGCAATTAAAAAGCTCGGAGTGAAAACTGTTGAACTGAAGTTCGGGCAAGCAGCCAAAGGGATTCAAGGAATAGGG
>JAAYQK010000048.1 GCA_012519325.1 Gracilibacteraceae bacterium
CAATGGAAAAAAAAGCGACTAAGCCTTTGTTCAAACTAATCTCCCCTGAACAATATTTGAGCTACTTTTCGTCGACGTACGCTCTGACAAGCTCCTCAAGGAGTTCATCCCTTTCTAGCTTCTTTATCAGGCTTCTAGCGTTATTGTGGCTTGTAATGTATGTTGGATCGCCGGAAAGTATGTATCCCACTATTTGATTTATGGGGTTGTAGCCTTTCTCCTTGAGTGCGCTGTACACAGACAGAAGTATCTCTGATGCTTCGTACTTCTTATCCTTCTCAACCTTGAACTTCATTGTGTCTTCAAATCTATCGTCCATCATTCCACCCCCAATTAAGATGATATATATAATATAATATAGTTAATAATTCATTTCAAGGAAATGTTTTCATAATGTTACCGCAATGTCATATAATACTCACTTCGGCAGTATGCTCAATACCGTCCTCGGCAAGTCCTATCTCATTGCCTTCAAGCTTCTTTCCGTCCAGGATGATTTCTACTTTTCCAGTGTTCGTACTGTTCTGATTTCTTACTATTATATTATATATAGTATTCTTATTGTGTTTGTATCTAATATTGTATTCAGTCCAATCCCTTGGTATGCATGGCTCTATCATAATTCTGTCTGCTTTTTTCTTAAACCCCAGAATATGCTGTATTCCAACATTGTACATCCAGCCTGATGCACCTGTGTACCAGGTCCAGCCGCCTCTTCCCGTGTGGGGAGGAACGGCATACACGTCTGCTGCCATTACATATGGTTCAACCTTGTACCTTGAGGCTTCCATCATAGTATTTGCATGATTTATGGGATTCAGCATATTAAATATCTTCCAGGCCATATCCGTGTTTCTCATTATGCAATAAGCCATAATAACCCAAACAGCTGCATGGGTATACTGCCCTCCGTTCTCTCTTACCCCCGGAGGATAGCCTTTTATGTACCCCGGCTCCAGATCTCCTTCATCAAAGGGAGGTGTAAGCAGCTTGACAAGGCCTTCATCATATTTTATCAGATATTGTTCTACTGCTTGCATGGCTTGTTTTGCCCTATCGGAATTCGCCGCACCGGATATCACCGACCAGGATTGTACGATGGAATCAATTTTGCATTCTGTGTTTTCTGCCGAGCCAAGTGCCGCTCCATTGTCAAAATATGCTCTTCTATACCAATTGCCGTCCCAGGCGTTTTCCTCCTGAGCTTTTGCAATTTCTTTTGCAATGTTCACATATCGATCAGCTTTGTTAGGATCACTTTTCAACCTGCAGATTTCCGAAAAATTCATGAGTATGTCATACAGGAACCAACCCAGCCATACGCTTTCACCCTTACCCTTGTTACCTACCGTATTCATACCGTCATTCCAGTCTCCCGAGCCCATCAAGGGTATACCGTGATGTCCGAACTTTAATGCTCTTTCAATAGCTCTTACACAGTGATCATATAATGAGGAGCTGACATCAGAAATATGGGGTATTTTGTATCTTTCATCCTCTCCTTCCCGCAGTTGTTCATCCTCCAGGAATTCAACCCTTTCCTCAAGTATTTGGATATCTCCGGTCCTATTAATATAGTTAACCGTTACATATGGAAGCCATAAGAGATCATCCGAAAACCTTGTTCTTATTCCCTTATTAGACCTCGGATGCCACCAATGCTGCACATCACCTTCAATAAATTGATGAGAGGCATGGAACAGAATTTGGCTCCTTGCAATTTCAGGCAGCACATCAACTATTGACATAACATCCTGAAGCTGATCTCTGAAGCCGAAGGCTCCTCCTGACTGATAAAATGCGGTTCTTGCCCATATTCTGCAGCTAAGTGTCTGGTAAAGCAGCCAGCCGTTAAGCAGTATATCCATATTCACATCAGGAGTAGTAACGGTTATCTTTTTTGTAACCTCTTCCCAGAAAGCTATTACCTCCTCCAGAGCTTTATGCACCCTCTTCACATTCCTGTATTTTTCCGTATATCGAGTTACATCGTCAAGACTTTCTCCCTGTCCCAGGATGAAAACCAATTCTATCTGTTCCCGGGACTTAAGCTCGATAACAGTCTGAAGGCAAGCACATGGATCAAATCCGGCACCCAAAGTGTTTGAAAGCCTATCCTTACGGAGTGCTTCCGGATGCTTCAGCCCCCCTATATTGCCCAAAAACTCTCTTCTGTCTCCTGTGTAATACTTTTCCTTTGCATTCGTATCCAGAAAAACGATTCTGCCGTGGAAATCGGTATTATAGTTGTTTTTGACAAGAATGGCTCCATTGCTATGCAATTCAGTATAGATGTGCTGTGCCGTGTTTTGTTCAAATACACCCAGCACTGTTCTTGCATAATAGGTTGCCGACAGCTTCCTTTTTGAATTTGTTAAGTTTCTAAGCTTCAATATACACAGCTTCACACTGTCGTTTACCGGAACAAATTCCGTCAGCTCATGTTCAATCCCGTGCCAGCTGTGCTCAAAAACCGAGTATCCGAAGCCATGTCTGATTATATACGGAGCTTTTGTTCTTATTGGATGAGGGGTCACAGACCATATTTCACCCGTTTCCTCATCTCTCATATATATTATCTCTCCTGAAGGATCAATGACAGGATCATTGGACCAGGTAGTCAACCTGTTCTCTCTGCTGTTTTCTGCCCAGGTTGTAGAAGCACCTGATTCAGTAACCAGAAAACCGAAGTTCTTATTGGATATAATATTACACCAGGGTACAGGGGTATTCATTCCATCAGTAAGCCTGATTACATATTCCCTGCCTTCCTTGTCAAATCCCCCGAAACCGTTGAAGTTCTCAAGCTCCAACTTCTTCAATTCATATTTGTTATACCTTTTGTCCTTGTTTTTCCATATCTTGTACTCGAATGCATTTTTTCCGTTCCTCACTTTTGTCTGTACTGATAGGGTACCGCATTTTCCTTTCAATACTATTCGTGCTGCTGCTGTAAATAGCTGCTTATCTTCTTCGGAGATAGAGTCTCCCTGTTTTATGGTCACTCCTCCTGCTTTATCTATCATATCCCTTGCATGGCTTATGGAAACAATGTCCCTGAGCATATTATATAAAGGCCTTGAGTAGCTGCTCTCCTCTTCGTCAATAATCACAATATCAACAATCAATCCTTTCATTCTCCAGTACTCGTGAGCCCTTATCAGCTCTTTGACCAGATCCAGATCTTCTGCCCTGCTGATAAATAAGACAATTATCGGAAAATCTCCGGAGATACCGTATGTCCAAAGCCCCGGCTGTCCTTTCCTGTTCCCTTTAATAGAATTCTCCAGCTTTCTTCTAAGTGGGCTCAGATACAATATCTGGGCCATCATATGCCTGTATACCTCAACTTCTTCTTTTTTAAGATTCAGATACCGCATTTCAACCTGACTTCTGGTCCATGCAAGCTCAAATGCCCTGTCAATTGACGAAATGTCATGGTACTTTTCTGTCATAAGCATTATTTTCTCTTTGCTTTCACACACACCTGTAATAAAATTCAGCTTTGCAGTCTGTCCAGGCTGCAGCCTTAATCTGCACCTGAGACTCATAATCGGATCCAGTACCGGTCCTACGGTATTGGATAAAGGATGGCTTCCTCTTACAGCTGCGGGCTTGTCAAGCATATTGCCTCTTCCTATAAACTTTGCTCTGTCAGTTTCATACTGTATTCCTCCCAGAGCTTCCTCCTGAACTGTCAGCTCATGAAACGCCCACAGGTGAATTCCCTTTTTCTCTCTTGCTCTCCTTACTGCCAGTAATGTACTGTATTTATGCAAATACTCTGTTTTGATAAACAGATTGTTAAAGGCCGGATGTGCTAAATCGGCAGACTGATGGGCAATTGAAATTTCAAGATAACTTGTAATTTCCAATATTTTTGCCTGCTGACTGTGATTAGTGAGGGTAAGTCTTCTTATTTCTACATTATCTTCCGGAGATACAATTATCTCCGTACCTGTGTCAATATCACCATCAGTCCTGGAAATTGATATCTTATCCTGTGAAAACACTACCTTATACCTATTCGGAAGAATTCCGCATGGAACCATAGAATTTGACCAAACTGAACCGGAATCTATATCCTGTATGTAAAAGAACATTCCAGAATTGTTTAATATGCTGTCTTCTCTCCACCTGGTAACTGCCAAATCCTTGTATTTGCTGAACCCTGAACCGTTGTCCGTTACCATTACGGAATACTCTCCATTAGAGAGCATGTGCACCTCCGGAAGTATGTTGTTGTTCAGTCCCAAAATTCTGGTATATTCAACATCTTCTTTTGTAACTGTTTCAAAGGGTTCGATTTTTTCCTTATATTCCTTTGCAAAAATTACCTTTGAAGGTATTTTCTCCTGCATAAGTATTTCCACTGATTTTATTATAGGCTCCCTGTGAAACCTTTCCTGCAGGATATTATTGTTGATTACATTATTCAGTACCATAAAGCTCATACCTTGATGATGAGCCATGAAGCTTCTCACTATGCTGCTTTTTTTTCCCCTTTTTAATCTTTCAGGGGTATAATCTATAGCTTCATAAAAGCCGTATGGGCTATCCAGACCTTCTCTTTTCAGCACTGTTAAATTTCTATAAGCCTCTTTCGGATTCACCATCAGGGCCAGAACAGTAGCATAGGGTGCAATTACCGTATCATTGATAAGGCCTCTCTTTAGTCCGAGACTTGGTATTCCAAAAGCCTTATACTGGTAACTCAGTCTAAAGTCAAAATTGTAGTAACCGGACTCCGACACTCCCCAGGGTACCTTTCTCCTGCTTCCGTAATCCTTTTGACATCTTATTACAAAGTCATATGTCTCATGAAGGAGAGTGTCGGGATAATCCTTCATAATTAGAAGCGGCATGAGATATTCAAACTTCGTACCTGTCCATGAAATCAATCCCTTGTAGCCGTTAACTTCAGTCAGTGTCCTGTTGAGCATGAACCAATGCTCCTTTTTGACTTCACCCCGGGCTATGGAAATAAGACTCGCCTGTCTTGCTTCCGATGCAAGAAGATCATAATATGATTTTGTAAGCTGTTCTTCTTCCTCATTATAGCCTATTGAAAACAATTTGCGTTTATTATCAAAAAGAGGAAGGAAGGATGTTTCCTCAATAATCCTATCAATCCTTTCAATCATCTCTTCCAATCTGAGAACTAATGCCTCATTGCTTTTATGTGCGCCATCGCAGTTTATTTCCTTTAGAAAACTGCTTGCGGACTTATGCAGCTTAATACCCCAGCTGAACCTCTTCAAATCGCTTTTTTCGATTATTGCTTCCAGCAGTTCACGAAAACCGGAATATGTAAAGATATCACCTTCCAAAGCACTGGCGAAAACCTCATCAGGCAGGCTCAGATGCTCGTTTTCACTCTTCATAAGCTCTGAAGTGTCCTTAAGCCCCAGTACCATGCTTTTGTCAACGGAGGGCTTGTTCTTATACTCCAGCAGTCCTTGCTTCAAGGTCATCAGGTATCCGATAAAGTTACCGCTGTCCACTGTTGAAATATAATTTGGCCTCAGTACCTCCAAAGTAATGGTGTCATACCAGTTATAAAGATGGCCCCTCCATTTCTTAAGCTTTTCTATTGTGGTAATTGTATTGTCAAGCCTCTCAAGCATTTCCCAGGTACTTATATACCCCAGATCCCTTGCAGACATTATTGAAGCCAGAAACAAACCGATATTCGTCGGAGATGTCCTGTGAGCTATTCCGTTAGGAGGATTCTCCTGATAGTTGTCGGGAGGCAGGTAATTGTCCAATGCACTTACAAAATCCTCAAAAAAACTCCATGTTTTCCGGGCCAATATCCTTAATTCCGCAATTTCTATTTCATTCAGTTTATTTTTAGGTTCGGTTTTTGGCTCGCTTATCCAATAAGCTATTGCCGGAGCAGCAGTCCATAATAAAGCAATTGGAAGAACCGCAATAATTCCTTCCGGAGCTCTGAATATGCTCAGCAGCCATAAAGATATCCCTGCTGCCGGACACATCCACATACGCTTCCAATAACTTATCATATCATTTTTTAGTGCAAGCTCCATATCTGCTGCCGTAGTCCATTCCAGAAGATTCTTTCCCGTTACCAGGACTCTTACTAATGTTCTTGATATCGCATCCAGCATAAGATAAGCTTGATGCGGAAGAAATGTCAATGTCAGCAGCGACCTCAGCAACGGTCTTTTAAGCCGCTCCATTTCCCCATACCCTGACTCTTCATTAATCTTCTGATTGTATTTGATAACTACAGCTTCGGCAAAACTGACAAATAGCGGAAAAACTGCTGCAATTATTGTAAATAGGAGCCATACCATCGCATTACCCGGAAATAACCATAATGAAAGCAGGAACAGTAAAACCTCACTGGGCGGAACCAGACTTCTTCTCATATTGTCCAATATTTTCCACCTGTTTATTGCAGATAACGGATTCCTTACAATTTCCCCCTTTGCATTGCGCACTTTTGAAAAAAGCCATTGTATCAGCTGCCAGTCACCCCTGGTCCATCTGTGCAAGCGCATTGAGAAGGAACTGTAACTGGAAGGATATCCGTCAATAAGCTCAATATCTGTGACAAGCCCTGTTCTTACATGCGCCCCTTCTATAAGGTCGTGGCTCAAAACTGAATTCTCAGGTATCATATTTCTTAAGATTCCCTGAAAAACTTCAAGCTCGTATATCCCTTTGCCTGTAAATATGCCTTCTCCAAAATAATCCTGATATATATCAGAAACAGCATTGGTATAAATATCTATGCCCCCCTGTCCGGCAAAGATCCATGCAAACCTGGAGGCATTTGCACTTACTATGTCTACACTGATGCGAGGCTGCAATAATCCATACCCCTCTGTTACAATTCCTTTCTTATCATCAACAACTGCTTTGTTAAGAGGATGAATGATTGTCCCTATAAGCTTTTTGGCAGTCTCAATACTGAGCTTCGTGTCGGAATCAATGGTTATTACATATTTTACACCTTTCAGAGCACTGATATTTCCCTCAATATGCTCGAAGGATGCTCCCTTGCATCCCAACAGCAGCTCGTTGAATTCATACAGGGCGCCTCTTTTACGTTCCCAGCCCATCCATCTGTTCTGAACTTTACATAAAGTCCTTCTCCTATGGAAAAAAAAGAACTTATCTTTATTTTTCCCATATTTGCTATTCAACTCTCTTACCTTCTCACTTGCTGCTCTGATTATATCCTGATCCCCTTCCGCCTTTTCCTGATCATGGTCCTTATAATCTCCGAGCAAAGCAAAATATAGGTTCTCCTCTCTATTAGCAAGATAGTATTCTTCAAGCTTCAAAAGCAGCTTCACAGCATTACTGCCTTTTGTGATTAAAGTAGGCATTACAACAACTGCAGCTGCCTCTTCCGGTATCCCTTCCTTAAGCTCAAGCTTTGGCAGAAATGCCGGAGGCTTTATATGCACAAGTATCCAATTTACTGCCGAAACAGAAATATCGCTTGCAGGAATAAATACAGCCAAGGCTACCAGCACCTGTATCCAAAATCCCGCCGCACCTTCTTTATAAGAATAATTAAGCAGCAGAAGCACCAGGAAAATCGTTGAAATAGCCAATGTTACGAAATACAGTACTTCCGGTGAATAAGTCTGCACCCCTTTATGGATAATTTTGTTCAGCAACTGCCCCTTATGCTCCCTGAAAAGATAATAACCTATGTGCCTGTTATCTTCCACGGCACATTCGATTAGTTTTCTTGCAACTTTAACCTCTGACACTTTAAGCTTTTTTGAGAGCTTCTCCAATTCATGACGATAGCTGTCTCTTGAAGCAAAGTCCATTTTTTGATATATCCCCGCCGGATCCTGCCTCAGTATCTGTTCAACCTGGCTCAGCTCCTCAAAAATCACCTTCCAGTCCAAGGTGGATATAAACCTCAGGCTGGTAATGGAATTTCCCATTGAAACCTGCCGGGCAGCCTGTTCCTTATGCTCCAGGTGGGTAATACTTTCTGAAGTAGCATGCTGCTCGGATAATCTTTCATCAATATAACGTATTATAGGAGCTATTTCTACGCCGTGCTTCTTGAGCTTATTGAGCAGATGCTCACCAAAGGAGGGATTGATATTTTCCAGGTGCCTCATGTTTTCTTTCACAATCGCCAGCAGTTCCTCGGGCTTCCTGTCCTTGTAATTGAGAAGTTGTTCTGCAAGCCTTTCAGCTTTATGCCATTGCTGCTGTGATATTGAAATATTTTCACAAACATATCTTACATGTTCAATAAGAGCCATTCTAATCATTATTGGTATTGCCCAGAGTTCCCCATTTGAAAGCAGGGACTGGGACTGATAAGCGGATACGAAGCCTATCAGCTGCTTATCGTCAAATCTGCCGTCTGTGTGTGAAACCAATTCCAATGCTATGGCATATACTCTTGGATATCCCTTCAAAAATCCGGATTTCAGCCTGGGCAGCTGATAATAGTATTTTCTGGATAAGTTCTGTCTTATCTCCTTTACCTGTTCTTCAATAATATAGAAATTGTCAAGCAGCCATTCTGCGGCAGGAGTCACACTGCTCCTTTCATTTGCATACTCATTAAGGTCCTTGTATACGGAGGTAATGAAGCGGAAGTTCTTATTCATTCTGCTTTCAAGACTGAAGTACTGCTTTGTGTTTTTCCCGACAACATGCTTGCGTGCTAATTCCAACGCATGTTTTTCCAGTTCTTCGGCATTCAAAATAGCATCGTATACCTCGGTTTCATCCCTGTCTATTAAATACAATAACCTGCTGAGCAAGTATATCAAAACAGCAGCAAGAACAAATGCTGCCATATAGAAATAATTAGCCATCATATACAATATAATCCTCACCATTCCTTTAGTGCTTAATAAGTTCAGCCGCGAGCTGCAAGTCTCTGGCCTCCGGTACTAATGAAATCCCTCTATCGACTAAAGACCAGTGCCTGAGATAATGCTTTTTATTCTATCGGTAAATTCAGCGGCAAGCTCTCTTGCATACTCCTCAGACACTCCTTCTGCATAAACATTGCACACTGGCCTTTCACTATCCGGAAGTATAAGAACCCATCCGTTTTCACTATTTATCCTTACTCCTTCAAATAATTCTATCTCCCTGTCCTTGTTTTCCTCAATGATTTCTCTTATAACCTTTCCTTTATGCCGCCAGTCGCATTTTACTTCGTTTTTCTCCATATGAAAATGCGGCAGTTCATTTACCAAATCATACAGGCTGACAGAATTTGCAGTCATAAAGTCAATCAGATTCCCTATACCCCAAATCCCATCAAAGTTAAGTATATATTGAAATAAAGAGTTTCCCATCCCGGCTTTATCCTGAAACATTTCTTTCATAACAGCCGCAGGAGTGTTCTTAGTCCGCACAACCTCTATGCTGTAGCATTTAGCCATTTCCTCTATTACTCTAGATGCTGTGTGTGGGACTATAAGCCTTTTATCCATACCCGTCTTGAGAATTATTAATGAAGTTAAAGCAATTTGCTTATCCTTATCCAGTATTCTTCCCTTATGGTCAATAAGTAGAAAATTCTCTCCATCCTCGCTGAATATAACTCCCATACATGCCCCGCTCTTAACTGTCAGCTCGGCTATATGCTCATAATACTCTCTTGTGCTTTTATTGTCCTTTGCAAGTGTCTGATACCTGTCACTGGTGATGTCCGTCTCCACTATGCAGCCCATGTCAGCAAGATATGATGTGGCAAGGCGTGCTGCCTGCGGGGATACTGAAGCTGTAACCAGTTTAAGCTTTGAATTCCTTATTCTATTTGTGGATTTCAGCATATTTATACCGCTCTGGATATAGAAATCCTTAAAATTGTCCACTCTCATAATGTCTTTGATTCTATCTGCATTGCACCTTTTAAAATCCTCCCTTATAAAGCTGTTCTCAATTTTTCTCTCAGTTGCTCTGTCTATAATTATTCCCTCGCTGTTTGAGAACTCAATATGTACTTTGTTCTCTTCACCATAATCCTTTCGGATATGGACTCCGCCTTTCGCTTTGTAGAATCTGACAGCAAACCTCATCATAGGTACCAGGGCATCTTCAATGCTGATTACCCCTATACCTGTAGACAGCACTCCGGATATCAGTGATTCCTTTATTATCTCAGCAGAATTCGAACCGTCACTGCTGACAATAATTTTTGAACCCTCCTTAAGTATTGAGCCAAAGGCAGAGCCAAGCCGTGAAGCAAATTCCGGCGTAAGGCTTACATTTATATCTCCGCTGATATCTCTGTGTCCAAATATTGTTTTAGACACTTTTGTGCCCCATACCAGATTTTGTGCTACCACAGCATCTGCTCCAATTACCTTCTCCGGCCATATTTTAATGTCGGGTTTAACTATTGCACCTGTTTCCAAAGTAGAATTGCTTCCTATAACGGTATTTTCAAAAATATGTACCCCGCTTTTGACAGCCGCACCGCTGCATATTACTCCTCCTCTGCACTGGACGTTTTTTTCTATTCTGGAATTTTTCCAGATAATACTCTTCTTTATGGAGGTTGCTTCTTCGATCTCTACATCGTCGCCCAGTATTGAAGCTTCGATTATTGTCCTATCTTTAATCCGGCAGTTATCTCCTATAAGCACCGGTGCTGTAAGATTACAGCTGTCTGATATCTCACAACCCTCGCCTACCCATATGCCCTTGCCAAGCTGCTTATATTTCACATCGGTTCTGACTCTTCCGGCTAATATGTCGTAGTTTACTTCCTTGTATATTCTGAGATCGCCGATGTCGTTCCAATAGTCCTCTGTAATATATCCATACATGGGAACACTGTCCTTTAACAGCTTCGGAAACAAATCCTTGCTGAAGTCAAAATTATCACCCTTCTTGTAATAGTTAAGCACTTCAGGCTCAAGGATATATATTCCGGTGTTGATTGTATCGCTGAACACTTCTCCCCAACTGGGCTTTTCCATAAAGCTTGTTATCCTGCCGTCCTCGTCAATAATAACAACTCCGTATTCCAATGGTATAGTCACTTTTTTTAATACAAGTGTGGCTTTGGATTTCTTATGCCTATGAAATTCCAACGCATTTTTTATATTTATGTCAGTCAAGGCATCTCCGCTTATGATAATAAAGGTATCATCATAAAAACCCTCCGCATTTTTTACACTTCCTCCTGTACCCAAAGGCGTTTGTTCAACATAATATCTTAAACTTACTCCGAATTCTCCTCCATCACCGAAATAATCGGTAATTACAGCAGGGAAGTATGCCAGTGTTGCTGCAATATCTGTAATATTATGTTTTTTGAGCAGTTCTATTGTATATTCCATAACCGGTTTATTAAGCACAGGTACCATTGGTTTTGGTATGCCGCAGGTCAGCGGCCTGAGCCTTGTGCCCTCTCCTCCGGCCATTATTACAGCTTTCATCCTGTCACCTCATAGTAATATTTTTAACTATCTTCATGCATATACATGCATAATGTCTCGTAAATCACACCATACAATATTTTCCCCCGTTAACCGAATTTTATTATTAATAAGCTCAAAAAAGCGGTAAGTCAGGGCTTACCGTACAGATTTAAAACCAGTTTCTAATAAAACATGAAAAATTAGTGAAAAAGTTATCAATTAATGGTAAAATGGAATTGGTTACAAATAAATTTATTTATCTTTACAATAAATAAATATCAATTAGAAAGGATGTTTTAATAAAATGAGTAAACCAGTATTGTCCGCTCACTTTGAATCAAGAACACCGTCAAGCGTCCGACTAGCTCAAATGAAATACGAAGAGCGGAAGGTCAAACCTCAAGCTGTTATCAATGTAGGTATAGGCAATGTTTCGCTCCCTACCAACCCTGCAATGCAGAAAAGGATGTTTTCACTCGATGCACCAGAAAGCCCTTTTGCAAAGGGTGTTATAAGGTACACAACAACTGCCGGCTTTGCAGAATGTCAGGATGCCTTTAAAAATATCCTTGAATGTGAGGGTTTCGACACAAGTAAGCTGCATGTTCAGGTAACTGACGGCGGATCTGCTGCCATGGAATTACTGCTGCTGGGTGTTTGCGGACCTGCAGGTACTGACGAAAAACCCCTTATGGTAATTGACCCGGCATACACCAATTATATTTCCTTTGCTGAAAGAATCGGTAGAAAAATAGTCACTGTAACCCGTACATTAAATGAGAACGGCAAGTTCAGTCTCCCGGAATTGGATGGAATAGAAGAAGTTATTAAAGCGAATAATCCTGGAGCACTGCTTGTTATTCCTTACGACAACCCGACAGGACAGTACTATGATTATGAAACACTTAAAGGGCTTGCGGCATTGTGCGTAAAATACAACATGTGGTTCGCAAGCGATGAAGCTTACCGTGAACTTTTCTATGAAGAAGGAAGCAGACTTGTAAGCATCTGGGGAATCACCGATGCAGATGTACCCGGTATCGAGGGCAGGAGAATAAGCATTGAGACTGCATCAAAGGTTTGGAATGCCTGTGGCCTTAGAATAGGTGCCCTGATTACGGACAGTCCCGAATTCAATAACCGTTCGGTAGCCGAATACACTGCAAACCTTTGCGCTAATGCAATCGGACAGTATATTTTCGGTGCCCTGGCACATGAAAGTAAGGAGCAAATAGCTGCATGGTGCAAGAGTATGAGAGAGTATTACAAAGAGCTGATACTTAATGTTTATAACGGGTTGAAAAAGCAAGAACCCCGATTAATAGTTTCAAGCCCTGACGCATCCATATACTCGGTTATTGACGTAAGAAATGTTGTAAAACCAGGATTTGATGCAAATGAGTTTGTATTGTACTGCGCAGGAAAAGGTTCCGTTAACCTGAATGGAGTAGAGACAACACTCCTGGTGGCACCAATGAAAGGCTTCTATAATACCAAAAAAGGTGAAAAAAATCCGGGAAGTACACAATTCCGTATCTCATTCGTAGAAACTCCCGAAAAAATGGCACAAGTTCCGGAATTGTTTGTTAAGCTTTTGCGACAGTACGAAGCACAAAGATAGAAAATTGCGCAGCAATTTTCAGACACGAGATACGAGACGCGAAACACGAGATTTAGGGATGGGTTTTAAAGCTTGAATATAGCAAAAAAGGGGTATTGCTGACTACTTAAGTAGTTTTGCAATACCCCCTTATTGTTGCTGTTTTGCTATTTTATCATGTTTTTCAATATCTCCGGCACCGCATCCAAAGCAACCCCAACCTTATCCAAGTCCTTTATTCCTCCCTGTGCCATGTCCGGTCTTCCTCCGCCGCTTCCTCCCGCTGCCTTTGCAGCTTCCTTTATTATATTTCCTGAGTGAACGCCCTTTGAAACTGCATCCTTTGAAGCCATTGCCACCAGCACTGTCTTTTCACCGCCAGAGGAAGCAAGCATCACAAAGGAAGTTCCCATCTTGTCCCTCAGCTTATCTCCCATTTCTCTCAAGCTTTCAATACTCATATTGTCTAGCTTTGCTACAATGTATTTTACACCCTTCTCCACCTGTGCCTTTGCCACAAGCTCATCCAACATTCCTACTGCCATTTTTGACTTTAATGCGAATACTTCCATTTCTGCATCCTTAAGCTGCTTCAATATTGTGTCCAGCTTCTTGACACTTTCGCTTGGGTGAGCCTTGAGCCTTTCACACAGTTCATTCATCAGCTTTTCTTCTTCCTTAATATATTCATATGCCTTTTCTCCTGTAACAGCTTCAATTCTTCTGACCCCGGCAGCAACACCTCCTTCGCTTATTATTTTGAAGAAGCCTGCCTGGCTTGTATTCTCCAAATGCGTGCCTCCGCAAAGCTCCGCGGAATAATCCCCCATTACGACAACCCTTACCATTTCACCGTATTTCTCTCCAAAAAGTGCCATAGCTCCAAGCCTTTTTGCTTCATCTATGGAGGTTTCCTTCATTTCCACCTTATAGCTTGCAAGAATCGCCTCATTAACTTCCTTTTCTATTAAATCAAGCTCTTCTTTTGTCATTGCCTTGAAATGAGTAAAGTCAAACCTTAAGCGCTCCGGTGCAACAAAAGATCCCGCTTGTTCAACATGGGTTCCAAGATGCTTTCTCAATGCCTTGTGCAGCAAATGAGTTGCCGAGTGGTTCCTGGCAGTGGACATTCTCCTCTTGGCATCAATTTTTGCTGTGCAGGAATCTCCAACCTTAACCTCTCCGCTGATCACCGTACATATATGGGCAAACCTTTCTCCGGTGACCTTCTTGCAGTCCTTTACGTCCAATTCGAAGCCTTCTCCGATTATTCTTCCGGTGTCAGCTACCTGCCCACCGCTTTCTGCATAGAAAGGAGTAATATCAAGTACTACGCTTATCTCATCCCCCTCATTGGCTGAGCCTGTCAGTTCATTATCCTTTACTATTGCCTTGATTGAAGCATTTGAAGAAAAACATTCGTATCCCACAAACTTACTCCTTATGCTCCAGTCAATTTTGGCATATATGTCTTCCTTCCAGCTTTCCGCACTGCTGTCAGTCCTTGCTGCTCTTGCTCTTTCTCGCTGGCTCTGCATTTCCTTCTGGAATTTGTCCTCGTCAACCGAAAGTCCTTGCTCTTCCAGTATGTCTTTAGTCAGATCCAAGGGGAAACCGTAAGTATCATAAAGCCTGAAGGCATTTTCCCCTGAAAGTGTATCCGCATTTGTCAGCTTTAACTCGTCAATATATCCCTGAAGAATTGAAAGTCCCTGGTCTAATGTCTCATAAAACCTATTTTCTTCAATATCAATTATTTTCAGTATATAGTCCTTTTTTTCTACTAATTCGCTGTATGCGTCACCGCTTACTTCTATGACCTTCAAGGCTATTTTGCTAAGGAACGGGTCTTTCAGCCCCAGCAGCCTGCCATGTCTTGCGGCCCTCCTCAAAAGCCTTCTAAGAACATATCCTCTGCCTTCATTACTTGGAAGTATCCCATCGGATATCATAAAGGTTACCCCTCTGATATGGTCGGTAATTACTCTTATTGAAACATCCTTCTTCGAATCTTCACCATATTTCACTCCGGCAAGACTACAGATGCTGTCCAATATATATTTTATAGTATCTACCTCGAATATATTGTCAACTCCCTGCATCACCGCCGCCATTCGCTCCAGTCCCATTCCCGTGTCTATGTTTGGTTTAGCCAGCCTGCTGTAATTGCCTTCTTCATCCTTATCAAACTGTGTGAATACAAGGTTCCAGAATTCCATATACCTATCACAGTCACAGCCCAGCTTGCAGTTTTCCCTACCGCAGCCTGTACCCGGTCCCCTGTCAAAGTATATCTCCGAACAAGGCCCGCAGGGGCCAAGGCCGATTTCCCAGAAGTTATCCTCTTTATCCATTCTCACAATTCTTTCTACCGGCAATCCTATCTTATTATGCCAGATATCAAAGGCCTCATCATCATCCAGGTATATAGTAACCCAAAGTCTGTCTTCCGGCATCTTAAACACCTCAGTGCACAGTTCCCATGCCCAGGCTATTGCCTCATCCTTGAAGTAATCCCCGAAAGAAAAATTACCCAGCATTTCAAAAAAAGTACCATGTCTGGCTGTCTTTCCAACTCTATCTATATCGGGTGTTCTTATACACTTCTGACAGGTTGTCACCCTTAAACTGGGAGGCACTGCCTGCCCTGTGAAATACGGCTTTAAAGGCGCCATGCCCGAATTTATGATAAGCAGGCTCTTGTCACTCTGTGGTACAAGAGATGCGCTTTTCATTCTCAAATGGCCCTTACTTTCAAAAAAACTAAGGAATTTTTCTCTGACTTCATTAAGTCCTAATTTTTCCATACTTATTCCTCCTCGATAATCTATAAAAAAACTCTTCATCCCGGTTAGGGACGAAGAGAACTTCGCGGTACCACCCTAGTTGCCCAAAAGGGCCACTCTACTGACTTTCGCCATGCAGTATAACGCCTGCAGCGTCTTTTACGATGCTCAGCAGCAGCTTCAACAGCTTATTCCATGGGATTCACACCAACCATCCCTTCTCTGCCAATGCTGCCATTATTCACAGCATATTGAAAGTCAGCCTGTCTACTCCTCTGCATCTACGCATTTTTAATATATGAAGATTATATATTAGCCGGAAAGCTTTGTCAATAATCTGCATTTTCTGTTATATGCTCTTATCCCTGAGCACATGCCTGAGGGTCAGTTTAATCGCCGCCAATACCGGCACAGCCATAACAAGCCCTATAATACCAAAAAGTCTTCCTCCCGCTATAAGAGACATAATAACATAAACAGGATGTATTCCTACACTTTTTCCTATAATTCTTGGTGTAAGAAATCCGCTTTCCAACTGCTGTATCAAAATAAAGGCTCCGGCGGCATATAATGCTTTTACTGTTGAATCAAGCAGCGCAAACAGAATTGTAGGTATGATCCCGATAAAGGGCCCGAAATAGGGTATTATGTTTGCTACACCGGCAAAGATTCCGAGTATGAAAGCATATTTCACTTTTACAATAACAAGTGCGGCCGTTGTCAGCACACCTACAAAGCTTGCAATAATAATCTGCCCTCTTATATATTTCCCAAATACATTATCAATATCCCTGAGTAGTATAATAAGCTTCATCCGCTTTGCTTTCGGCAGCACAAGAATGAATTGATCCTTGAAGTACTCCGCGTCTTTCAGCATGTAAAAAGTAATCACCGGCACTATTATTATATTAAAAAGTTGTGAAAAAATTTCTATGATGCCGTTGGCAATATTCTGTAAAAGTGTGAGAATCATACTTTGCAGCATAAGTATGTTATCATCCAGCACATCCTTAAAGCTCTCCGGGAGCCCGCTTTTCATATACCCGTCCTGGAATTGCTTCAGCAGCTCCTGCATCTGTCTTGAATATTGAGGTATGTTTACAACCAATATACTGATTTCTTTTATCAGCTTAGGTACAAGCACAAATGAAAAAAGTATAATTATGGCTATAAAAATAAGATAGACAATAAGCACCCCGAAAATTCTTCTGATGCCTTTCCTCTCAAAAATCTTAACTACAGGATTCAACAGGTATGAAAAAACTGCCGCAATAATAAAGGGCTTCACCACAGTGCCGATGGCAATGCCATACCTGAGCACAAGGAAAACCAATACTGCAATTATGATGACATGCATAAGTCTTATATTGACCTTCTTAGATCCCCAAACATTGCTCATATTGTTCATCCTATATTATTGTTGTCACGCAATAGAAGAAAATTGCGCAGCAATTTTCTTCAAGCTATAGGCTATGGGCAATGGGTTCAAGCCAGGCTGCGAGGCCAATCCCTGAAATTCTATTGTCTATCGCCTATTGCCGCGCATGTAAGTGTGCATTTTCTCTCGATTCTGTTGCCCAAAGGCAATAAGTGCTCGCTGTTATACAAGGCCGGTGCTCCTTAATATGCATCTTACGGAGCACAGCCTTCCCTTGTAGTCTCGCAACCTCGTACCCCAAAATTCCTCAGCTTCTTAGTCCCGCTCTGACTCTCGAGTCTCGTGTCTCGAGACTCGTGTCTGAAGAAGAATGCGATGCATTCTTCTTAAAAATATGATTCAAATTCATAATAAATTCCTGCTTATTTAGTTTCAAACGTGTATTGAGCAGTGTTTCCCTTAATATCAACATTCTTCTCCGTAAGTGTATGCACGTGTCCCAATTCTACAATACGCCTTCCTCTGAGAAAATCGTCAAAATATCCATCTGACAGCTCATAAGCTTTTATTATCCCTGTACTTGTGTCAACAAGAATATCCCTTATTATTCCCATGGGCTCTCCTTTTGAACTTTGCACAACCTTTCCCAGAATACCCTGATAACTCTGAAATCGTCTCCGTTCTGCCATGAGATTCCTTATGTTCATTCGACCGGCTCTGCCTGTAACTGTTATGCCGTTCTGTGAAATTGCCTCTACATTTTTAAAGAGTAGTGCCTCAAAAGACCTTCCCAAAAATCTTTCTCTGCATATGAGAGCATGAATTCTATACTCCTTCATATCAATAATTACATCTTTAATGGTACAGAGCCTCTGGGCAGACACTTTGTCAATCACCGGCAAATCAATCAAATCATTTATCCTGAAAATACTAATCACCTCACAATTTTACAATAAAAAAGACCGGTTCCGGTCTTTTTTAATTATTCTGACTGTCATACTGATTAAAAAGCTCCCTAAGGTCATGTGCCATCATGCCTTGTTCCTCAGCCATCTTTTTAAAGGTCCCCGAGACCTTTTTGTCATTTATATTCTTTGAATACATTTCAAAATCTCTGACCAACTCCATTGTGTTATTCCAAGCTCTTTGAAGACAATCTCTGGTATTCATCATATTGTTTCTGTTTAAGCTATTGCTACCCACTATAACACCTCCGCAGCTTTCATTCTGTCATTATTTTAGCTTAAACAGACAATATTATTCATAAAACCTTAAATGATAATTTGCACTGTAATTAAATCTTTATAGTTCGGGATTTACAGACTCCTCCATACATTTCTTAACATAATTTCCATTCATTTGACATTATTTTGCGCGAAAGATTCCTTTTGCGCATAATTATTGCCTCTTAAATAGTTTTATTACACTAATACTTGATGAAATACTACTTCTCTATAGTTCCGCCTCCCACAAGTAAATCCTCCTGATAGAATACCACTGCCTGACCGGGTGTGATTGCCCTCTGAGGTTCTTTAAATACTACCCTCACTCTTTCATTGTCTATGGGTGTAACTGTTGCTTCTGCTTCCCTGGCGCTGTATCTTATTTTTGCCTTCACATTAATCGGCCCTTCAAGCTTTTCAAATGTGATATAGTTCATTTTGGATGCAACAAGCTCATTGCTGAATACTTCAGACTCATCTCCAAGGACTACAAGGTTTTTATCCGGAATTATTTCAACTACATACATAGGCTTTCCCAAAGCTATTCCCAAGCCCTTTCGCTGCCCTACCGTATAGTGTACTATTCCTTTATGAGCTCCCAGCTTTCTTCCTTGTGTATCTACAAAATACCCGGGCTTAATATCCTTTCCTACTCTTTTACTGATAAACCTTCCATAGTCATTATCCTCAACGAAGCATATTTCCTGGCTCTCAGGCTTGTTGGCCGTTCTAAGATCCAACTTCCTGGCTATCTCCCTGACCTGTCCCTTGTTGTAATCTCCAAGGGGCATGAGTATATGCCTAAGCTGATCCTGCGTAAGGTTGTAAAGCACATAGGTCTGGTCTTTATCGGAGGCAGCCGATTTTCTTATAATATACCTCTTGGCGCATTCATCATACAGAATTCTTGCATAATGTCCCGTAGCAACGTATTCTGCTTCCAAAGCCCTGGAGCGTTTCAGAAACGCATCGAATTTTATGAATTTATTGCAGGCAATACACGGATTTGGGGTTCTTCCGGTCAAATATTCATCAATGAAATAATCAATAACCAACCTTTCAAATATTTCTTTGAAGTTCATAACATAAAAGGGTATGCCAATTTTCGCGCATACCCTTCTGGCATCCTCTACTGCGGATAAAGAGCAGCAGCCTCCTTCTCTCTCAAAGGTTTCCTTGCTCTTATCCTGCCATATCTGCATGGTAACTCC
>JAAYQK010000049.1 GCA_012519325.1 Gracilibacteraceae bacterium
AATTGGTTGCGGGGGAGGGATTTGAACCCACGACCTCCGGGTTATGAGCCCGACGAGCTACCAGCTGCTCTACCCCGCGATGTTTTTGGTGCCGAAGACCGGAATCGAACCGGTACAGTCTTTAAGGACCGCAGGATTTTAAGTCCTGTGCGTCTGCCAGTTCCGCCACTTCGGCCAAACTGTTCAATATCGATACCGTGCTTTAACGGCAAATACTATTATATCGTCTTTAACTTTAAACGTCAATACCTAATTATTAGCAATTACCACCATTTACGGTTCTTATCCTACTTGGCCCCTTTGCTCAATACATACTTTTCAATAATTCCTTCCAGATTATCGCTTTCGCTGATAATAAGACTGTCCTTATTCAGCCCTTCAATAATATGCTGTAGTATAAACAAACCGGAGGGCATAACATCTGCCCTTTCTTTCTGAAGCCCTTTAACATTCCAACGTTCCTGGACAGACATATCCTTAAGCTTATTGAATGTCTTCTCGATAAATTCAAGATTGATAACTGTATTATTTACTATTTTAGAATCGTATATGCTCATGCTGTGAAACATGGATGCTGTAGTAGTGGCAGTGCCGCCAATAGCAACCATCCGGTCTATTCTTTTTTTGCTTAGATACTCCAAAGGCTCCATAAAAAGTTCATTAAGCTTCATTTTCATATTTGCAATATTTTCACCTTTGATAGGATTGCTGGTAACAAACTGCTCCGTCATTCTAACCACTCCTGCGGGAATACTGGCTTTGTAGTCTATCCTTTTCTTACTGCCAAGTATCAGCTCAGTGCTGCCACCCCCTATATCAATTACCAGCATGGTTTCCTGCGGATTTTGAATTTCACTCGCTACACCCCAAAGTCCAAGCTCTGCTTCTTCCTCTCCGCTTATGATTTTGACATCGACTCTTGCCTGACTTAGAGCTTCGGCAACAAAAATTTCTCCGTTCAATGCGTCACGGACAGCACTGGTAGCTATTGCGTATATTTCTTCAACTCCATATCTGTCGGCTCTATTCTTAAAATATTTTAAAGCATCGATATTTCTCACAAATGATTTTTCGCTTATCATCCCTGTTTTTGAAACATCCTTGCCTATCCTGGTAATCATGAGCTCCTTTTCTTTCTTTGCAATTATACTGTCTGTAACCTCACAAAGCATCAACCTCATTGAGTTTGTACCAATATCGATAACTGCTATTCTTTTCACTTGCTTCTCCTTTTATTATTCCTTTTCTTTCAGTAAACAAATAAACAAGAAATGCGGCAGCAGCCGCATATAGTTCATGCGCCTATTACGAAGAAAACTCCGGCGCGAACGCTTAAATCTACTGCCAGCCTTGCTTACAGTAGATTTACAGTTATATATTATAAAATTAAATGATTGCGGTAATTAATTATCTTTGCAGTCCATCGCTTTTTCTGTATCCCCCATTACGTTTTGAGTCAGTATTTTTTTTAAGCTGTTGGAGTTTTTCATCACTTTCTTTAAGAAACTTCAAAAGCCTGTCTTCAAATGAAGAGCATTGATTTTTCCTTGCCTCCTGTTCCCAGTCGATTTCAATCGGCCTGTTGGTCCTATTAATTACCTGCGCCTGTTTTATTGAAAGATTTATCTTTCCGTTTTTTTCAACAGACAGCACCTTAACATTTACTTTATCCTTTTCTTTAACAAATTGCTTTATGTCTTTAACATAAGTATCTGCAATTTCCGAAATATGGACCAGACCTATCTTACCTTCCGGCAGTTGAATAAAGGCTCCAAAGCTTGTAATGCCTGAAACAACCCCTTCAACTATTTTACCTTCCTCTATAGGCATATAAAAGATACTCCTCCCTTAATAACAATAGAACTGCTATGGATATAATATATTAAAAGCCTTCTCCTGTCAATATTGTACCTAATTCTCCCTGTCCTGTATATTATTATCAGTACAGGACTAATCTGACTCGGCAGAGGATTGATCAATATAGACTTTTTCTCCTGGTTTGACCAAACCTAATTGCTCTCTGGCCATTTTTTCAATATATTCAACAGAAGTTGCATTATTGATCATTTCCATCAATCGGTCATTTTCATTCCTGATAGATTCTATTTTGGAGATTTCATTTTGTTCCGCTTCTTTAAGCTCATAAATAATAAACTGCTGATTGATTATTGTAATAGCAGCGTAAATGATAAAAGCAATCATGAATATATTTTTAAGTCTAAGCTTCGGCTTTTTCATATATATCCCCTCAAAACTATATTAATATATTAATATAGTATGTACAACTTTTACACATATTACCTCAATTTCTCAGCGAAATCAATATGTACTGTATAGCATTATCTATATTCGACGGTGTTTAAGAAAATCCTTTATTGCCACTGTTTTTTCTCCCTTTTCTTTTCACTATAAGCCCATAATACTTTTTGGAGTCATATATAATCTGTTTCGGCAATCCTAGTATTTTTCTTAATCTGGTTTTTTTCTTTACCAGCATGTGTGTCAGACTGCAGCAGCATCTTTTTATGAGTGAATAAACCATTTTTATGGGCAGGGCAAGAATACTGTTGGTTTTCTTGAAAAAACTGCTTATGCCTTTGTACAAAAAACGAAACACCCCTGATGCTATCCTCCCAAGCAACTTTTCATGCAAGTAGAATCCGACCATAAATCCAATGAAAACATAACTTCTTATTTCCCCATAGCTGCTGGAAAAAATCGCCCATATCACAACCATGAATACAGAGAAAAGAAACAGTATGTCCCATAAGGAGGTAATAAACCTTTCACTCTTCTTTATTCCTCTTATAACCCTGTAAATATCATACAGCACTCCTATTATTATTCCGCCATATAACGAATACAAAAATACGTAGCTCTGAAATTGAACGGTTTCCACTGAATGACCTCCCCGGATATCTGCTATTATTTGAATATATTGCTCAAAAAGCTGCCGGTTTTTTTGACATTTATTTTATCATTGTATATGCAAGAAATTATGTAACCTTCCACAAACAGATTACCGTCGTCAACACTCAACCTGTTAATATGCAAATCGGTTCCTCTTATAGTAAGGCCTCCTGCTTCTGTTTCCAATGTGACTTCGTTTTCATCAAAGCTTGCCACATCCCTGACACCGTTAATAATTAGCCTCTCACGCCCTTCAATCGTTATACTGTGAGGTTTTGACTTAGTGAGCTTCTTTTCTTCCATAAAAAAAACCCTCCAGACACTTCAAGTACCCTCCAGCTTACTTGCGCACCGATTCCGTATTGCCCGCGCCCGCCGGAGGCTGTATTATCAGTAGAATTCATCTCCACTGATAATACATTGCTTACTAGTATTTATATGCATGAAGGTTGTAAATATGAATAAATTAACCTTGTATGATCCTGTACATATCCGCTGCTGAAGCTTTTGATACATTATCCGATATGTCTGTAATCTCTGCCTTTATTCTTTTTTCACCGAAGATAATCTCTATTATATCACCTGGCTTCACTTCAGCACCTGGCTTCGCCTGTTTACCGTTCAGATAAACCTTCCCGCCTTCACAGGCCTCTTTGGCTATCGTCCTTCTTTTTATTAGTCTGGAATTTTTTAAGTATTTATCAAGCCTCAATCAAATCACATCCTCTTTATGGTATAGAAAATAAAAAATGCGTCTCACGGCGCATTTTTTTCGCTAGGAAACCCTATGGTTCCCGAAGGCATTAGCAAGCATCCTGAGCACCCTCTTTTATCAGCAGGGGACTTCACCCCCTTGCATTCCCCATCTTATAGGAAATTATAATTTCCTATAAGATGAAAAATCAGGCCAGTCCAGCCTGATTTTTCAAAAATATGTACTTATTTCTTCTTATTTACGAGTTCCTTAAGATCCTTACCAGCTTTGAATATCGGAGCCTTTGATGCTGGTATTTTAATCTCTTCTCTGGTTCTTGGGTTTCTGCCTACCCTGGCTTTTCTTGCTTTAACTTCAAAAGTTCCAAAACCGACCAACTGAACTTTATCGCCTTTTGCAAGTGCTTCCTGAACACTTTCAATGAATGCCTTAAGAGCTTTTTCTGAATCTTTCTTTGTCATAGCACTTTTTTCGGCCATTTTACTAATAAGATCTGATTTATTCATCATTTTCCCTCCATTTTTTATATTGTAGGAAATATTTACTGATTATGGATATTCTACTTCGTTCCCGAAAATCCTTCTTTTTTTTCATTTTTTTTCATCTTTTTTTGCTAAAACTTGCTGTTTTGCTTCATTCCATAGCTTATCCATCTCCTGCAAGCTCATTTTAACAAGTTTTTTACCGGATTGCAAGGCAGTTTCTTCAATATATTTGAATCTTTTGATAAATTTTTCCGTTGTGGCTCTTAGGGCAAGCTCAGGTTGAACCTTTAAGAACCTTGATACATTAACAACCGAAAACAGCAAATCTCCGATTTCTTCCTCTATTATGGCCTTTTCGCCGGTTTTATATACTTCCTTTACCTCTTCTGCCTCCTCATAAACCTTTGAAAATGCCTCTTCGAATTCATCCCAGTCAAAGCCTGCCAATGCTGCCTTCTGCTGTACCTTGTATGCTCTCATCAATGCCGGCAGTATTTCCGGTATGTCTTCAAGAGTCTTTGTATATGTGTCTATCCCCTTATATCTGCGTTTTGATGCTTCCCAACTCTTTAAAGCTCCGCTTTCACTGGTGGCCTTTATGTCTCCAAAAACGTGTGGATGCCTTATAACCAGCTTATTTACTATACCGGTTATTACCTCATTAATATCAAACTCTCCATCTTCTTTAGCTATTTGTGAGTGAAATACAACCTGGAGCAGCAAATCCCCAAGTTCTTCAACTATAAGTTCAAGATCGTCCTTTTCGATGGCATCCAAAACCTCGTAGGTTTCTTCAAGAAGATATGGCTTTAAAGACTCCCTTGTCTGTTTTTTATCCCAGGGGCAGCCCTTCTCGCCTCTCAAATCCTCCATGATCTCCACCAGCTCTTCGAAGCTCTTGTATTTTCCTCCTTTCTCCAGTGCAGGAGGAATATAAATGCTTGTAAGATAATCCATCCAATCTATCCTATCCAACTCATAAAGCGGTATGCTTTCAACACGTTCCTGGCCCTCCACTCCGGCTGCCCTAATTATATATATATCAAAATCATCTGTGTAGTAATCCATCAACATTAGCTTTACTTCGGAAGCAGTAAGCCTGTCATATACCTGGGTTATGATGTTTCCGCATTTTTTGTCAGGTTTTTGGGTTTTGATGCTCAAACCGTCGATGATTTTCAGGCCATACACAGGATCTATTTTCAGGGAGCTCAGTATGACGTCAATGAAGCTCAATGCAGGGACTATGCTTACTTGAATATCTGCTCCCGCACCTGCAGTAATCAGTTCTACACTTTTCTCCGCCACCAGGGGATGTCCCGGCACGGCATATACTACCTGGCCTTTTTCACGGCACAGGTTTAATATGCGCTGGCTTATTCTTTTATAAGTCTCTTCAAAGGATTCACAGCTGTTATATATGTCATCACAGCAGGTATAACTTATCCCCAATTCTCTTATGCGGTCTGCAACAGGATGTTTTTCTGTCCTGAGAACCAAAGTTTCTGCATTTTTTATTATTTCGAGCGCTTCTAAACTAAGCTGCTTGTAATCCCCAGGCCCCAGCCCCACAATAGTTATCTTTTGCATATGATTTTCTCCTCGTATTTGTATTTATAATAATCTCTTTTTCTTAAGTATGTGTGAAAGCCTTTTTCCCCCAGGTGCCATTTCCAATTCTTCTACTGCAATGCCCTTTATAAGTATAAGCACTATTATATATACTACTGCGGCAAATGATATGGCAAGCAATGTAGCTGCTGAATTCCTCCCAATAGCCTCAAACAAAACCCTATAGCTCGCATATGCCGCGATTACCATAGCACCTGTAGCTATTGCCGGCTTCAAAACCATCCTGGTTATCCTTATATTTGATTTTTGATGTTTTATTATTGCACTCATATTTAAAATTGCAGATGTTGCATAACCTGCAACGGTTCCTATCGCAGCACCTCTGATATTTATAACCGGCACGGAAGTCAGGGTATAACTGACTGCTGCTTTTACCAAAGCTCCAATTACGAGGTTTATAACAGGTATTCTCTCTTTCCCCATTCCTTGAAGTATTCCTGTCATAGTCTGGACAAGAGTAAGGAATATCACCGCCATTGACAGATAGCGCAGTACCATCCCCAGTGTAGCAGGTTCTGCCGGATACATCAGTTTCATTATCGGGTCTGAAAGTATGAAAAGCCCAAAGGCGGCCGGTAATCCGATTATTAAGCTCACTCTTATCGCCAGCTCAGACTTCCTTGCGGCAGATACCAAATCATTTCTTGCAATGGATTCGGAAATTGCCGGAACCAGGCTTGCTGCTAAAGCAAT
>JAAYQK010000050.1 GCA_012519325.1 Gracilibacteraceae bacterium
AACCTTCCGCTGTTCGTCAATATAACACTTCTGCACCCAGGATCTGATTCAGCTTTTCTTAATGATGCCGATATTTCATCCATGCATTCAATATTAAGCTTATTGTCAGCCTCAGGCCTGTTTATTGTTATGACATAGGTTTTTTCAACCACATCTACTTTAATATACTGATATGCCATCACGGCCCTCCTTTAGTCCAAATTCAGTGCAGCATTATTTCTTTTAGAATTTTACAAATGAACGGACATAATCCAAAATATCGAAGGCGTCTTTGTTGTTCATCATTTCAAAAAGCACCTTCTCATCCATACTTTCAACAATGTCAAACAATCTGTCCATCCACTCAAAAGTTTTTTCCATTATTCTTATGGGGTCATGCCTTTGCGGAAATACATCAGCAGTAATCCATCCATTGTAATTCACTTTCTTCAGATACAGTATGAACTCAAGATAATCCCAGATGTTTACCGTTCCAGGTACCATATCCCAGTCCCAATTCCTGTAGTTATCATTTATATGGACATAAAACAGCTTTCCTGTAGAGCCTAAGAAAGCCGCAGAATCTGCAGGTATTTCCAATGCCTGAAGCGCATGGCCGACATCCAGGGTCACACCTACATTTTCTTTGCCTATCAGTTGGCAAAAATATGCCATTTTGCCTGCGTTGTTCAGCAAGCAATGCACTCTTGGTTCAGAAGCCTTGTACTCCAGGCTAATCTTGACATCACTCCTGTATTCGGCAGCTTCTCTTATTCCATCCAGAGTATCATTAAAAGCTCTTACATAGTCAAGCTCAAAAGGATAATCGGCTCCGTCATTTAATAAAGCAGTAGTAACCATATTGCATCCTAATTCTGCCGCACAATCCATGGCTGTCTTCAGGTATTTTACAGCTTCTTTCCTTACTTTAGGATCCGGGCTTGAAAAGGTGCCAAATCTCCATATTTCTTCTCCCTTAATATTGAGATTGACAGTTGATACTCCCAAATTATAATCATCCAACAGCTTTTTTGTCTTTACCGGATCGACAAAATTCTGGGGGTACACAACCTCCAGGCCTGAGCATCCTTTTACCTTGGAAGCCATAGCTACCATTTCTTCCATCTCTCTTGCAGGATGGTAGTCTATAAATCTGTCCTTTACCTTACCCATAAACCCGGTAATAATTGAATATTTTCTTTCCATATTGCACATCCTCTATTATTGAATTTTATTTTATAAGAATTTCATCAGGAATTTTTTGGCTTAATTCTTATTTTCGACCACATTTTTCCCCAGAATTTAAACTGGGACAGTATTGAAATAGCAATCAAAATTGTAAATATTAGCGAAATCGGCCGTGTAACGAATGGCATCAGGCTGCCGTCATAGGTCAACAATGTCCTTCTCAAATTTGAATCCGCAAGAGGCCCTAATATTGCACCCAGAATAAATGCAGCCGGGGGAAAACCCATTTCAACCAGAAAGTACCCTATTATGCCGGTTATAGTCATCACAAGTATATCAAATCTGTTAACACCTATAGCATAGGCACCTATTACACACAGGACCCCAACAATAGGCATTAGTATTGTCGGCTTCACCTTCAACACCTTTACCATAACCTTGGACAGCAAAAGCCCATATATAAACAGTGCAACAGTTGCCCAAAACAGAATAGCTGTCATCTCATAAATAAAATTTGGGAATTCAAAGCTAAGCATCGGACCCGGCCTTATACCGTGGAGGTATAACGCCCCAAGCAATACGGCCGCAGGTGCGCTTCCCGGAACTGCCAGTGTCAGAAGAGGTATTATTGCACCTCCAATACATGAGTTATTTGCAGTTTCTGCCGCAATTATGCCTTCATATGAGCCCTTTCCAAATTCTTCGGGATGTTTGCTGGCCTTCTTGGCTCTGTCATAAGACATCCATGCTGCAATATCCTCACCGGCACCCGGTATTGCACCGATACCTACGCCTAATATTCCTGATCGTATTATATTCATAATATTTATTCTTAAAAGTCTGAATAACTTACCCTTATCTTTTTCCTTATCCACTTTGACAACAGCAAATTCTGCACTTCCGCCTCTTAGAGTCTGTATTATCTGCGGAATGCCAAAAACCCCTATCATAGCAGGTATAAAGGCAATACCACCGATTAAATTCGGATTGCCGAATACGAAGCGCTGGTAGCCGTGAATCTCTTCAATCCCTACACAAGAAAGCATTATGCCCATAAATCCCGCTATCCAGCCTTTTATTGGTTTTTCTCCTGCTGTAAGAGATCCGCATATGATAATTCCGAACATTGCCAGCAGAAAAAATTCAGGAGAGGCAAATGCCTTTTCTGCTATCATGCTGATAAGCGGTGCAAAGCCGATTAAGGCAAACAGTCCGATTGCCGTTCCTA
>JAAYQK010000051.1 GCA_012519325.1 Gracilibacteraceae bacterium
CTCTTATTATGGCAGATGTCAACGGATTGAAGCTTTTTAACGATGCATTCGGTCATACTGAGGGGGACAGGCTGCTGGTTAAAGCAGCGGAAGCAATCAGGAAGGAACTGAGGGAGGACGAGATAATAGCCAGAACAGGAGGAGATGAGTTTGTTATTTTACTGCCGAAGACTGATATGGAGGAAGCAAATAGGATAATAGAAAGAATAAAAGCTTCCATTTCAAACATTCGGTTGAAATCTATAGAACTTTCGATATCTTTTGGATTGGATACAAAGTATAGTACCGATCAGGATATAAATGACATATTGAAAAATGCAGAGGATCACATGTACAAGAATAAATTATTTGAAAGCAGAAATATCAGAGGAAAGAGAATAAAGGCAATCATCAGCTCATTTTATGAAAACAACAGTGAAGAAGAACAGCATTCAAAGGGTGTAAGTGCCTTATGCAAAGCCATCGGTGCTGCTATGGGCATGAATCAAGCCGAACTGAATGAGCTTGAGACATTAGGCTTGCTTCATGATATCGGAAAGATTGCTATTGATAAAGAAATTCTGAGTAAGCCGGGTGGACTTACAAAAAAAGAATGGAATGAAGTCAAGCGCCATCCGGAGATTGGATACAGGATCTTAAGCTCGGTTAGCGATATGGCAGAATTAGCGGAATTCATACTCGCACATCATGAAAGATGGGATGGAGAGGGCTATCCGAGGGGATTAAGAGGAGAGGATATACCGCTGCAGTCAAGAATAATAGCAGTAGCAGGTGCCTATGATACTATGACAAGTGAGAGAGCATATCGGCGTTCTATGTCTGAAAGTGAGGCTGTTGAGGAACTGGAGAAAAATGCCGGCACACAGTTTGATCCTGAAATTGTGCGAATTTTTATTGAAAAGGTGATAAAGAAAAAATTCTAAACTTCTGTTGACATTGACGTTACGTAAAGGTGTATAGTAGTCTTAACGTACTCAAGGTGGTGAAAGCATGGAATACACAGTGCAGAAGCTGGGAAAGCTGGCAGGTGTCAGCACGAGGACCCTGAGATACTATGATGAGATTGGAATTCTTAAGCCGGCCAGAATCAATTCATCGGGATATCGAATATACGGGCAGAAGGAAGTTGACAGGCTTCAGCAGATTCTTTTCTACAGAGAGCTGGGAGTGAGCCTGGACAGAATAAGGGAAATAATGACGGCACCTTCTTTTGACGGAGTTAAAGCACTGCATGAACATCACAAAAAGCTCCTTGAAAAAAGAGAGCAGATAGATCTGCTGATAGCAAACGTGGAAAAAACCATAGCGTTAACAGAAGGGAGAATTAAAATGACAGACAAAGAAAAATTTGAGGGCTTTAAGCAAAAGCTGCTGGATGATAATGAAAAGAAGTATGGTAAGGAAATTCGAGAGAAGTATGGAGAGTATGAAGTGGAAAAATCCTATAATAAAGTAAAGAACATGACCCAGGAAGAATATGATGCAGTCACAAAGCTGAGCGAAGAATATCTTTCAACTTTAGCAGAAGCTTTCAAGACAGGTGATCCGGCCGGTAAGCAGGCGCAAAAGGCCGCAGATCTGCACAGACAGTGGCTGACCTTCTACTGGGACAGCTATTCGAAGGAAGCTCATGCAGGGATTGCACAGATGTACGTAAAGGATGAGAGATTCAAAGAATACTATGACAAAGAACAGCCAGGTACGGCAGAATTTCTGAGGGATGCAATTCTTATTTATACAGGTATGAAAAAGTAAAAGAAGGACACGGGGAAGAAGAAGGACACGGGGACGTTTCGCGTGTCTCGCTTTCAGTGAGACAGGGGAAACGTCCCCGTGTCCTTTCCCCGTGTCCTTTTCTTCTATTGTGCATTAACTTGGATTCCCTAATGTATAATAATCTGATAAAATATAATGTAGCTGATACAGGGAGTGGATACATGTTGAAACTGAACAGAGTAAAATCGATAGTAATTTCAAGTATTGCAGTGGTATTGGCATTAACATTGTTTTCTGTAAATGCGGCGGTTGGGAAGCAGGATCTTTTTTCTGAAGTTAAGGAAAAGCTTTCGGCAATTTCCGAAGAAGAAAAGGAGATTCTGCAGAATCTGTTCATCCTTACTCAGGAGATAGAGTTAATGGAAAAGGCTGAAAGGGAGCTTGCCCGTGAAACGGAAGCAATCAGAAAAGAAATAGAAGATTTGGAAAAAGCAATAGCACAGGAAGAGCTTGTTTATGAAAAGAAAAAGGAGAGCCTGAAGCA
>JAAYQK010000052.1 GCA_012519325.1 Gracilibacteraceae bacterium
CTTTCCCGCATTAATCACTTTTTCATAAAAATCAGGTAATTTTGTGTGCATTAGCCTCATGATAATATCTCCTTTATTTGTTTTAATTTGCTAATAATAGCTTTGGTATATAAATCAGCAACAGAATTATCGTAATATTTGAATAATGCAAATGTCATACCATATTTTTAACAATCCCGCAGACTCAATATAAAACCGGCAAAAAAGCTGCAATATGGCACTAAATCTGATAATTAGTGCTAACTTTAATATATCTGTTTGCATTTTCTCGTTATAAAAACCGGGTTAATATATTACATAGTAGTTATATTTATCCCGGTTTCATTGTTAGAATTATATGGATAGGGTTTTGTAGTATGCAAAAACCCTAATTGATATCTTATTATAAAAAGACAACCGTTGATTTTCCTGGGCTTGCCGCAACCACGCAGCCATGAGTACCAAGGCCGGTACCATCAAAAACCAACAGATAGGTATCGATTCCGGCATTGCGCATGCAATCCATAATTTTCTCGCCCGTTATAGCACCTTCAAGTGCACGGACGGCCACAGCCGCACGTTCTGTTTCTGCCTGATCCGCTAAAGCTGCGAGGCCCGGCCCCCCAGCTGTCGTATACATTGAAAATCCTTTGGGCAATGGCTCACAAGCGCCGGGAGCTGAACAAATGGTCTCACGAGGACAGCCTAATACCCCGCCGGTGCTTTCTCCATAAGCCAGCTCTATGCCTGCTTTCAGGGAACAACCCGCTATCAGCAAAGATTCGTCTGCAATATTTTGTATTGCTCGGGCAAGAGCATAATCAATATTAAAAATATCCATGTTGGAGATACAAAGTGATGCTAATTGACGGAAACGTTCTTCCCAATAAGTACCGGTGCCGGGCAGGCAAATACCGCCAACAGCCATAGGAAATCCTTCTTCTGTAATCACTTTGACGGCAATGCTTTCAAAGGCCTGATTCATAATGATTTTACAGCGCCGGCAGGATACTGAGCATAAACCGCTATTGCCATCGCTTTGCATATCTCTTCGACGCCTTCCTCCTTTGCCAGTGACTTCAGACATGCCTCCATAGCTGCCATCGCTTCCTGGTATGGGCCTGGCACATTGACAATCAGTGTAGAATCCTTTTTGCCGCAAACCAGCTTGCACCAAAGATGTCCGTTCTTGCCGTAAATCTCCCGGGAACATTTCTGGTCCAGATAGCGCTCCAGCGCCGAGTGGGTAAAGTCTTTACCGAGAGTAGTGCTAAACCGATGGCCGCCTCCGCTTCCTCCAATGAGCACAATCAAATCAGGAGCCCTTTGCACCGTGATTTCCCGTATTTTATTAAGAATTATATCCTCTTCGTCCGCAAGCGGGCAGAGTCGTGTCACCTCAGCCTTAGGGTAAGCTCGAACAATTTGACCCATAATCTCAGGTGCGTCAATATCCTGGACTATACCATCCCTAATTTCGTCTCCTGTAGGAAGAATATAAACAGTATTCAGCACTAATACTCCATCCACCTTTCATTAAAGTTGTCCGGATTTGTTTGTATGAAAAAACGCGGGGACAATGAAAACGTCCCCGCATCTCTCTATTTAAGAGAGTTTGGCTATCAACTGATCCAGAACCTTGTTAAGGTCTGCGGCAGCACCTGCGTCAGATACCTCGAACACTGCCGCCTTATCATCCTTGTTAATGCTGATTATCAATCCGGAATCCTTCATCCCACAGATATGATGGGTTGCACCGGATATACCGAAGCCTACATATGCCTTCGGACGGATTGACTTTCCGCTGGTGCCTACCATTACATGCTCTCCCGGGGCCCAACCCTCGTCAACTACAGGACGGGTGCAGGCTGCAGCTCCTCCCAGCATTGTTGCCAGCTTCTCCAGCTTTTCCCAGTTCTCTTTGCATCCCAGACCGTAGCCTCCGCAGAACACTATTTCCGCTTTCTCCAGCGGCACTCCTACTATTTCTTTTTTCTCAAGTGTTATTGCCTTAAGGGGCAATCCTTCTGTTTTTATTCCCCTGACATCTTCTTCTATGATATTCGGTTCCTTTTCTTCCGGTTCTCCCTGTACGAATATTCCGGGCTTCACACTGGCCATCTGGGGACGTGTGTCCGGACACAGTATCTCTCCCAGTATCTTTCCTCCAAAAGACGGCACATTTGCTACCAGCTGCTCTTTTTCATTTATTCTTAGATCCACACAGTGGGCTGCTACTCCTGTTTTCAGCTGTGCTGCCACTGTTGGGCCCAGCTCCGACCCTATGGCTGTGGCTCCGAAAAGGAATATGTCCGGGTCTTCTCTTTTTACCAGATTCGTGATTATTGGCGCATACAGCATGGGGTTATATAGTCCCAGTTCTTCCGATTCCGCCAGGTATATTTTTTCTGCTCCGTATTCAGCCAGTACTTTGCACGCGCTTCTTGCCCTGCTGCCCAGTAGTACCGCTGCCACTTCCGTTTCTCCGCTAAGCCCTGCTGCCAGCTCCTTTGCTTTTGTCAACAGCTCCAGGGCCACTCTGTCAAGGGTGCAGTTCACATATTCGGCAAATACCCATATTTTCTTCATCCTTGGGCACCTCCTTCTATGCTGCATCCTTCTCCTTTTGTCGGGATGTTTACTCCTGCTGCTCTCAGCTTTTCTATGATGGTCTCCGCTATTTCTTCAGCTGTGCCGGTTAGCATTTCTCCCTTCCTCTTAAGGTCGGGGGTGAATATGGCTCCAGCTTTTGTGGGTGAGCCTCCAAGTCCCAGTCTTTCTTCTTCTGCTTCAAGGTCTTCTTTTCCCCATACCGTTACCGGCTTGTTCTTGGCCTTTATGATTCCCATGGCCGATATGAAGCGGGGCTTGTTCAGTTCTCTTGCTACCCCCAACAGGCAGGGCAGCTTTATTTCCCATTCCATGAAGCCGTTCTCTACTTTGGTCTTTACTTTGAAGCTTTCTTCGCTTTGGGCTTCTATGTTGTATACATTCCATAGATGCGGTATCCCAAGCCATTCTCCCAGTTGTGAGGATACTTGCGCTGTGGCTCCGTCTGCGCTTTCTGTGCCGCAGAATATTATGTCATATTCCTCCAGTTTTTCTATCCCTTTTGCCAGGGTGTAGGAGGTGGCCAGGGTATCGGCCCCTCCGAAGGCTCTGTCCGACAGCAACACTGCTTCGTCTGCTCCCATTGCCAATGCTTCCTTCAGGTTCTCTGTGGCGTTGGGCGGGGCCATGGTAAGTACCGTCACCTTGCCGCCGTATTGTGCTTTAAGCTTTAGGGCTGCTTCTATTCCGTTCTTGTCTACGGGATTTATTATTGTCGGTATTCCCTCCCGGGTTATTCTCTTGGTTACGGGATCTATGCTCACTTTGTCATAATAATCCGGGTCAGGAACCGGCTTGATGCATACTACTATTTTTAAAGCCATTTGTATTCTCCTTTTTATCCGGTACTAGGCTTTGAATGCCGATAGGGTATTCCCTGCTATGATTAGCTGCTGTATGTGGGAGGTTCCTCCTGACGGTATTGATGCCAGGGCATCTCTCAGGAACCGGCCTACCGGGTATTCGTTTATTATTCCATAGCCTCCCATAAGGTCCATTGTCCTCTTTGATGCTCTTACTGCCGCTTCGGTGGAGTAGTATTTTGCTATTGCAAAGTCCGGTGTAGCCGGAAGTTTTGCATCTTTCTTCCCTGCCGCATAGTACAGCAGCATTTTTGCCGCTTCATATTCCGTACGTATGTTGGCTATTTCAAATTGTACTGCCTGCAGCTTGGATATTGGCTTTCCGTATACTATTCTTTCATTGGCGAATTTGACGGCTTCTTCTACGCAGCCTCTTAGTATTCCTACGCAGATGGCGCTCATTCCTGCTCTGCCTACTTCCCCTATTGCTGCCATTCCTATCTTTCCGCCGTCGCCTGCCTTGCCCAGGATGTTTCCTTCGGGTATTTTAACTTCGTTCAGTATTACGTCTCCTGTTACCGAGCCTCTGAGTCCCAGCTTGTTCTCTTTGCGTCCGGGGCCAAATCCGGGTGTGCCTTTTTCTACTATGAATGCACCCAGCTGGTTGCGTCCCCTTTCGTCTACTCCTGTTACTGCTGTTATGACGTTTACGTCTGCATGATGGTTGGTGATGAAGCATTTGCGGCCGTTTAATACCCACTGTCCGTCAACAAGCTCTGCCGTGGTTTTCTGGCCTGAAAAGTCAGAGCCGCCTCCCGGTTCGGTTACTGCTAAGCCGCATAATTTTGTCCCGGCACATAGCTCAGGAAGATATTTCTTCTTCTGCTCTTCGGTTCCGAAATCCAATATTGAAGACATTCCCAGATGATGTGTCATAAGGGCAATTCCCAATCCGGCGGAATACCTGGATATTTCTTCTATGCATATGGCTCTTTCCACATGGCCCATTCCTGCTCCGCCGTATTCTTCAGGGGTGAATATGCCGTTGATGCCCAATTCTCCCATCATGGGGAAAAGCTCCATGGGACAGTAGTCCTTTTCGTCCCATTCTGCTGCCTTCGGTGCCACTTCCGCTTCTGCAAACTCCCGCACCGCTTTGCGTAATAGTTCCTGATCCTCTGTAAATTCAAAAAACTGCATATTCATTATCTCCTTGTTAATTTTTTAACTATATAAATTATATAGTTTCTTGAGATTATGATAGCATTATGAATGTTGTTTGTCAACAAATTACTGGCATGCAATATTCTTTCAAATTAAGCAATTTCAATGCTTTTGGGGATACAACCCGTCAAAAGCTCAGATGCTTTTATGGTAATATTTTTACAAGAGACACATTGACAAATTTACTTAATTTATTTATTCTTTATGATATTGATGGGATTTTATTTTTATAATGCAGTTTATTCTTTTTTATGAAAATTCAGTTTCGGAAGAAGGATGTATTGTGATGAGACTGGACGATTGTATTAACTTTCTATTAAGCAAAACCCAGCAGATAGTATTTCAGCAATTTAAAGCAAGCCTGGCGAAATATGACGTAACTCCCGTACAATACGGGGTTCTGAAATGCCTATGGTGTCAGGACGGCCAAAATCCCAGCCAGATTGCCGGCAGCTTATTTCTGGATACCTCAACCGTTACCGGAATACTTGACCGTATGGAGAATAAGGGTATGATAAAAAGAATAGCAGATCCCAAAGACAGAAGATCCATAAAGGTGGTGCTGACAGAACAGGGAAGGCAGTTGGAGGAACCGGTAACAAAAGTTATTGATGAGGAAAACAAGAAGGTGCTATGTGCTCTGAATGAAGAAGAACGGGTAAAGCTTATGGAGTATTTAAACCGAATCAGTTCAATATAGCATCAACTGCCAGGTGCAGGCTTTTCTGCCCCTGGCAGTTGATTTACCTCTTTATTACAGGTATCCATATTTCACTTCTGAAGGTTGGTGAAGTCACATCTTTATGCTCGTTCCAAAGTATTTCAGGTCCCGGTGCCAATTCATAACCTGATGAGGGAAACCATTCGGAATAGATGCGTCCCCATACATTTTGCAGTGTATCCGGAAAAGGCCCCACTGCTTCAAATACAGCCCATGTCGATGCATGAACTTCAAGCTGTACCAGATTATCTGGACTTTCCCCGGTGGTTGCCGCACCTATATAATGATCAAGCTCTCCCTTTTCTTCCATTCGCCCTTCGGAAAAGTTCACAGATGCCTGAAGCAATCCCATAGGCTCCACATTGGAAAGCCCTTTAAGCTTGTTTATCATTTCCTCATCTAAGCTTTCCCACATGGAAGCAATCTCAGGATTCACACCATTAAAAACGATGGGAACTCTTTTCATTATGCCAACTATACGAAATGCCTCTTTTTCTACTATTCGATAATTCATCTCATTTTCTCCTCTTATTGATAATTGAAAGGTCATTGGCGGATAGGCTTTTAACTGCCGGCCGGTGTTTCTGGCTTCTGAGGGTTTGACACCGTGCAGGCTCTGAAATGCCCTGGTAAAGGAATCTGGTGAATTGTACCCGTATTTCACTGCCGCATCAATTACCCTGATATTGCTGTTATTAAGTTCAAAGGCTGCAAGAGTAAGGCGTCTACGGCGAATGTACTCCGACAGGCTGACTCCGGCAAGAAAAGAAAACATTCTTTTAAAATGATATTCGGAGCATAAAGCCAGTCTTGCCACCTCTTTAAAGTCAATTTCGCCGGCAAGATTTTCTTCGATATAATTCAGTGCTTCATTCAAATTTTTCAGCGTATCCATTTTATGACCTCCTTTCATGCAATAGAATACCATATGCCAAATATTTATATCCGACATTTCGTGCACAATTCTGACGCACCTTTACTCAGTGTGCCGCAACAAGCCTCTGCGTTCCGGTTTCTTTCTATCGGCAAGAGCTAGTACCTTTTCCCATGTTTTTTCTGTTTCCTTTTTCTATCAATAGTTTCATTATACCACTTTTGTAAAAAACTTAGGCATAATTTCCAGGATGATCTGCGTCCATTAGGAGTTTAAAAAGTTAAGTATAATTGATATACTTTTATTAGTCAACGCAACTAAATAGTATTAAGGAATGGTGCTTATATGATATATGATGAACCGTTATACAGGCCTCCAAGTGAGGCATACAGCCTGATTATTCAGGTTACAATCGGGTGCTCCCATAATAAATGCACCTTCTGCGGCATGTATAAAAGCAAGAAGTTCAGGATCCGCAGCAAAAGCGACATATTCAGGGACATGGAAGAAATGGCTGCACGCTATAATAAGGTGCGCAGGATTTTTCTTGCAGACGGTGATGCCTTGGTACTGAAGACCCAAGACCTTAAAGACATTTTGCAAAAAATCAGAGAGCTTTTCCCCTATTGCGAGCGGGTAGGCATATATGCCACTCCCGGGGACATATTGCGTAAATCTCCTGAAGAATTAAAGTCTCTTAAAGAGCACAGTCTTGGTATAGTTTATCTGGGAATTGAATCCGGAAGTGACAAAATCCTTAAGGATATCGACAAGGGAGCAGACTCAAAGGATATGATCAAAGCAGGAAGGCGCATAACAGACTCGGGAATCAAGCTGTCCGTCACTCTTATTTCCGGCCTTGGCGGAAAGGATGACTGGCAGGAGCATGCAAAAGAATCCGCAAGAGTGATAAATGCAATAAATCCTGACTATCTGGGTTTACTGACCTTGCTTATAGAACCCGGTACCCGGATGTATGATATGGTAAAGGAAGGCACCTTCAAGCTGCTGTCTACTGAAGAAGTGGCTTTGGAAACTCAAATGCTGATCCGGAACCTAGAGCTGGAAAACTGTATTTTCAGAAGCAATCATGCCTCCAACTATTTCTCCCTTGCGGGGACGCTTTCCCATGACAAAGGTAAGCTGCTTGAGCAGCTGGATAATGTTCTGAACAACATAGAAGATTACAGCGGCGAATATTTCAGAAGGCTTTGATACTAGCTCTTCCTTGTAAAAATACGTACCTTTTCGAATCTGTTTTCGGTCCCTGAAATAAGCCTTTTTATGTTACTTCTGTGGGTATAGGATATAAAAGCTGCAATAATAATGCTGAAAATAATGGCAGTCTTATCTAAACTATCAGGATTATTAATATATAAGGTTATCATTGTTATAGGAAATACAATTGCTGCTGTCAACGAGCTTAAGGATACATAGCCGCTTGTCAGCAGCACAACAGTAAATGCAGCAACTGAAATAAAGAGCGGAACGGGATACAACGCAATCAGCATCCCCGCTGATGTGGCGATGCCCTTTCCGCCTTTAAAACGTGCAAATATGGTGAAGCAGTGCCCAATTACTGCAGCAGTGCCTGCAAGTATGGGAACCGGTATACTGCTTTCTACTGCCCCGCCGAATAAATTCAGTCTCGATATCCACTCTGTTACCGCAAAGCCCTTGAAAATATCTATGAATACAACAAGAATACCGGCTTTCCAGCCCATAACCCTAAAAGTATTTGTGCCTCCGGCATTCCCGCTGCCATAGTTTCTTATATCAGTGCCGGTTAAAGCTTTGCACACTATTATGCTTGTTGGTATGGAACCTGCAAGATAGCTGAGAATAATTATGACTGCTATATTAATTATGTTATTATATGATGTACTCATTATTATCCTCCCAATTCTTTTTTTATATGACAATATTGTATCTCCGCGCCTTTAGTGCCACCGTCCTGTGTGTTATTCCCAAGGCCTTCCCCGCTGCGTTATAACTGCCAAACCTTGCCAGAGCCTCTTTAATTATCTCTTTTTCATACTCCTCCAGAGTAGCTATGTTTCCCGAATTATTCATATTAATAAGTGCAGGGGTGGAATATGTATTCTGGTTTACGCGATAAAGAGACGATATTTTGGAAGGCAGGCTGTTTATATCAATTTCATTCCCGTCGGTAAGAGCTATCACTCTCTCCACCAGGTTTTCCAGTTCCCTTATGTTACCGGGCCAGTCGTAATTCAGCAGGCAATTTTCAGCCTCCGGGGAAACTCCGGTTATTTCCCTATTCATATCTATGCTTATTCTATTTATAAAATGCTCCAAAAGCATCGGAATATCTTCTCTTCGTTCCTTAAGGGAAGGAACATAAATAGGCAGTACGTTTAATCTGTAATACAGGTCTTCCCTGAAAGTTCCCTTCTCTATCAATGTCTCAAGGTTACAGTGTGTTGCAGCGATAATCCTTACATCACATTTTATTGTATCATTACTTCCAATTCTTTCAAATTCCTTATCCTGTATTACCCTTAAAATCTTTACCTGCATATCCCGCGGCATATCACCAATCTCATCTAAAAATAACGTTCCGCCGTCAGCCCGTTCAAACTTCCCGATTTTCCTTCTTACAGCTCCGGTAAAAGCACCCTGCTCATAGCCGAACAGCTCCGACTCCAGGAGAGTAGATGGTATAGCACCGCAGTTTACTATTAAATAGGGGCCCTTTGCTCTTCTGCTGTTATTATGTATGGCTCTGGCTATCAGCCCCTTTCCTGTTCCGCTTTCTCCGCTGATCATCACGTTTGAGCTGGTTTGAGCTGCTTTATAAGCTATTTTAAGCGCTTCCATAAGTGAGCTGCTTTTTCCAATTATATCTTTGAACATATCTCTAATATTATTCATGTAATTAACTGTCGCCGAATTGAATTCTATTACGGTATCTTTTCTCCTGCACTTATCCTGCACAGCTTCTTCCCTGTAAATAGCTATTACTCCCTTAAATTCGCCATCTGAAAATATGGGAGAAGCTGAGGCACTTACCTGAACATCACTCTTGGAAAGGGCAAGACGGCCGCATATGCATCTTCTCTCCCTGAATGCAGTTAAGAGCACATCATCATTTTTTATCATGAAAATGTTCTGTCCCGGTTCTATGCGGCTGCTGATTCTTAGTATTCTTTCATAAGCATCGTTAAAGTACTCTATATATCCCCGCTCATTTATTATGCAGATCCCGTCAATAAGGCCGTCAAATATGTTAAAGCTACCGGCACCCAAAAAGTTGGCCTTTGCTGCCATACCGGACTTAAAACTTAAACTGGCAACTTTATTGTTCTTCACATTCAACCCTCCCTTCATTATTAAATCAGGTTAAACAGTTCTTGAAGCAATCACATTTGCCCCGGTGGAAAGAATATTTTCGATTATTACTGTTCCAATTTCTATTGGAGTATCTACTTCTACTGAATTTATTACTTTCATACAGGCGAGCATTAAATTCTTTGGCACAGGCTTATCCGTCCTGACCGGCAGCCTCCTCAAACCGGCATTATTCAGTCTTACTGTCGAGGTTAATATTCTGGTGGGATTGGTTACTTCTGCAATGGCATAATCTATACCCCTATTGCAGCTGTTCCCTTTGACCAGGTAACCTGAATCGCTGCTCCTATCCTCAATTACCTCCATACTGCAGCCTATAGGGCAAATGGTGCATATAACAATACTCTTTTCCATATTCACCCTCCTTTATTCAACATCTACGGTTAACGGTAAATTGTCCGCTGCCTTTAAGCTATCAGCGGCAATACTTATACGTTCCATCTCTCCAGGCCGCATATATGCCTTCTTAATTACCCTGATTACAGTATCTCCGGATTTTACCACCAGCTTCTTATCCGTGAATATTTTGTCCACACGCATGAACAGATCAACAGAGTGTCCAACCTTATCCTCCCTGATAAGATGGGGAACTATATATCTTATCCCATTACCTGGTCTTGTACTAATCGGCGTGCCCCACTCCCCTCCTTTTTCATTTACAAAGAGAGCAGCACTCCTTCCTGCTTTCCGGCTTTCCTCAGTCACATAATCAACAATATCATGGACATGAACGACATTTCCGCATGCGAAAATTCCTTTAACAGTTGTTTCCATTGATTCATTTACAACAGGACCGCCGGTTACCGGGTCCAGCTTCACACCTATCCCTTTAGACAGTTCGTTTTCAGGAATCAGTCCCACCGATAATAAAAGGGTATCACACTCATAATATCGTGCCCTCCCGTCAATGGGTTTTCTGTTTTCATCAACCTCTGCTATAATAACACCTTCTATTCTGTCCTTCCCTTTAATATCAACAATTGTATGATTAAGGAGCAGCGGAATGTCGAAGTCATTCAAGCACTGAACAACATTCCTTACCAGCCCTCCCGGATAAGGCAGGGCTTCGGCAACTACCCTGACCCGGGCACCTTCGAGAGTTAGCCTTCTTGCCATAATCATGCCTATATCCCCCGAACCGAGTATCACTACATTTCTGCCTACCATATATCCTTCTTTATTTATAAACCTCTGTGCCGTACCCGCAGTGAATATGCCGCTTGGCCTTGTTCCCGGTATATTTAATGCCCCTCTGGTCCTTTCTCTGCAGCCCATAGCCAATATAACCGCCCTTGCCCTTATATTGACAATCCCCTCTGTTTTATTAACCATACTGATAACCTTCTCTTGAGTTATGCTTAGGACCATTGTATCCAACTTGTATTCTATCCCCAGATCCTTAAGCTCTTTAATAAACCGTTCAGCATATTCCGTTCCGGTCAATTCCTCCCTGAATATGTGAAGCCCAAATCCGTTGTGTACACATTGCTGCAGTATGCCTCCCAGCTCTATGTCCCTATCTATGAGCAATACTTTTCCGGCTCCATGTTTTTTAGCTTCTATAGCAGCTGCCAAGCCGGCCGGTCCACCACCAATTACTGCAATATCACACTCATACATTACAATCCCTCCCTACGTCGTGTACATCCTCATATAAGCTGTTATCCTTGGTTTCTCCGGCCAATATATATGATTTGGGGCTGTTTTTGACAACATCTTTGATATCGATACCTAATTCCCTTGCAAGTATTTCCATTACCCTGGGCCCGCAAAAGCCCCCCTGGCATCTCCCCGAGCCGGGCCTTACCCTTTTTTTCACGCCATCCAAAGACCTGGCGCCCACCTTTCTGTGAATAGCATCAACTATTTCACCTTCAGTTACGCCTTCACACCTGCATATTATTCTTCCATATCTCGGGTTCTGTTTTATAAGTTCATTTTTATCCTCCTCAGAAAGCTCTGCAAACCTTATAACCTTTCTTCTTACAGGATTAAAACCGGCATTAACCTCCGGCTGCCCCATTAATTCCTTTACTATATCTGCTACATATACGGCAATTGCGGGAGCTGCGCTCAGCCCCGGCGATTCAATTCCTGCGACATTTATAAACCCTTTTGCATCCTTGGATTTACCTATGACAAAATCATCTGTGCTTGATCTTGCTCTGATCCCTGCAAAAGCTGTAATCACCGCATTGGGCTTCAAGCCTTTTGCCGACCTTGCCGATGCCTCCCAAATAAAGGAGATACCTTCCATTGTTGTCTGTACCGATTCCCTATCCTCTATATCCTCCGCATCCGGGCCGATAAAAATATTACCATGGACTGTCGGAGATATGAGGACTCCTTTGCCCACATCCGAGGGGCATTGGAATACAACTGTTTTTACAAAATCGCCCAAGCTTTTGTCAAACACATTGTACTGCCCTCTTCTGGGAAGTATTTTAAAGCTTGGAGCAGCTACCATCTCGTTAATTTTATCTGAATACAGGCCTGCACAATTAATTACAAATCTTGCTTCTGCTGATTTGTCTTTCATGTGCAGTCTGTAAAAACCATTCATTTTTTCAATGCCGGTTACTTCGCTGTCCAAAAGCAGCTCCACTCCGTTTTCCACTGCATTCTCCGCCAAAGCTATAGCCAGTTCCCATGGCGAAACAATACCGGCATTCCGGGCATACAATGCCCCTACTACTTCATCGCTTAAATTAGCATCTATTTCATGTACTTCATCCTTGCCGATTATCTCCATATCAGGCACGCCATTAGAGATACCCTGCTCAAAGAGCTTATGTATTGTCTTCATTTCCTCCGGGCTAAAAGCCAAAACAAGCGACCCGGTCTTTTTATAAGGGACATCAAGCTCACTGCACAGCTTTTCATACATCATTGCCCCAGGGGCATTGAACCTTGCTTTGAGAGTTCCCGGCTTTGCGTCATATCCGGCATGGACTATAGCGCTGTTGGCCTTTGTTGTGCCATCTGCAACATCACTGTTCTTTTCAATCAAAAGGATTCTGACGTTGTACTTGGATAATTCCCTTGCAATAGAGCAGCCTGAAATTCCGGCGCCTATAACAGCTATATCATACATTTCAATTCTCCTCATATTAGTACCTTTGTAACACCTAATAGCTGTATGATACTTGTCTATTTGTTCCACTACAGCGTTGCTGTCAATCGCCGTAGTCACCGCTACGCCTCTTTCCAGCGTCTTGTATTGGAAGCAAATATCCTGCTGTATCATAATGCAACAATAAGATGTCTCAGGTACTAAGAATTCTGATAAAATAAAGCCGCACCAGTCTACGCCTATCACCCCATAGGCCAACTTGTGCGGCTCTCCAAATCAAAAGCCCTCAATATTCTATTTAATTATATGCTATTACAGCAATAGAATATGCCAAAGAGCATAAATAAGATTATTCTTCCCACTTAAGTGCTCTGCTTACAGCCTTTTTCCAGCCGGCATACTTTTTATCCCTTAAGCTGCTATCCATAACAGGTTCAAATACCTTGTCAACATTCCACTTCTCGGCTATTTCATCCTTGCTGCTCCAGAAGCCTACAGCAAGGCCTGCAAGGTATGCAGCACCGAGTGCTGTGGTTTCGGTTACTTCAGGCCTGTAAATCGGCACATTCAGTATGTCTGCCTGGAACTGCATCAGGAAGTTGTTTGCAACAGCGCCGCCGTCAACCTTTAATGCCTGAAGATTGATCTTTGAGTCTTCCTGCATTGCTTCAAGCACGTCTCTGGTCTGATAGGCAATTGATTCCAGTGTTGCTCTTACTATATGGTTTCTGTTTGCTCCTCTGGTCAGCCCCATAATGCTCCCTCTTGCGTACATATCCCAATAGGGGGCACCCATCCCTACGAATGCAGGCACAACATATACCCCGTTGGTATCCGCAACTGAGGCTGCCATCTCTTCGCTTGCCGCAGCATTGTCTATTATCTTTAATTCGTCTCTCAGCCACTGAACCGACGCACCGGCTATAAAGATACTTCCTTCAAGGGCGTATTCCACCTTGCCCTCCAGACCCCATGCTATTGTTGTAAGCAGGCCGTTATTTGAAGAAACAGCCTTCTCACCCGTATTCATCAGCATGAAACAGCCTGTTCCATAAGTATTCTTAGCCATACCGGGCTTATAGCATGCCTGACCGAATAATGCCGCCTGCTGGTCTCCCGCTGCCCCTGCTATCGGTATTTCAGCACCGAAGAGTTCCTTATCCGTGTACCCGTATACACAGCTTGAAGGCTTTGCTTCAGGAAGCATCGATTCGGGAATATCCAGCTCACTCAATATTTCCTTATCCCAAGCCAGCTCATGGATGTTAAACAGCATGGTCCTTGAAGCATTAGAGTAATCAGTTACATGGACCTTTCCTTTAGTCAGATTCCATATCAGCCATGTATCTATATTCCCAAAGCACAACTCGCCTTTTTCCGCTTTCTCTCTTGCCCCCTCAACATTGTCAAGTATCCACTTCACCTTGGTACCCGAAAAATATGCATCCACAACAAGCCCGGTCTTATTCCTGATTGTATCGGCCAGCCCTTTTGCTTTCAAGTCGTCACAAATAGGCGCCGTTCTTCTGCACTGCCATACTATTGCATTATATACAGGTTTGCCGGTACTTTTCTCCCAGACAACAGTAGTCTCCCTCTGGTTAGTAATACCTATCGCAGCTATATCACCGGCCCCAATGCCTATTTTATTCATGGCTTCTCTTGCAACACCAGTCTGGGTTTCCCATATTTCCATAGGGTCATGCTCAACCCAACCTGCTTTAGGATAGATCTGTTTGAATTCCTTTTGTGCCACGCTTGCAATCTTGCCATCGTTACCGAAAACAATAGCTCTTGAGCTTGTAGTACCCTGGTCTAACGCTAAAATATACTTTGCCATCCGTATTCCCCCTTACTTTAAATTATATACTCTCTAAGTTAAATATCAAAACTAGAATAATCCCATATACAGGAGTGTGCCTAATATTGCACCGGCTATGGGGCCAAATACCGGAACCCAGGAATAACCCCAATCATTTCCGCCTTTTCCGGCTATAGGCAGTATGGCGTGGGCTATACGAGGCCCAAGGTCACGGCAAGGGTTGATAGCATACCCGGTAGGCCCGCCAAGAGAGCAGCCAATTGCCATAATCAATGCTGCAGTCACCATCGGGCCAAGTCCGTCACTCATTTTGTTGGCTCCGATAGCCAGGCACATAAATGCCAGAACTGCAGTTCCAATCATTTCGCTCAGGAAATTCTTCCCATAGCTTCTGACAGCGGGAGCTGTACAGAACACACCAAGCTTTGCTGCTTTATCTTCTGTTATTTCCCAGTGCGGCAAATACGCCAACCATACTATTATTGCTCCAATAATAGCACCAAGCATTTGACCGGCTATTATTCCGGGCACCAATGCCCAATCCAATGTTCCTGCCACAGCATTGGCTATGGTAAGAGCCGGATTAAACGAGGCCCCCGGCGCTGCCAGAGCCGCCATACCAACTCCAAGGCCCCAGCCTACTGCTATCACAATCCAGCCAGATGCCTGTGATTTGGACTTGTTCAATGTAACTGCCGCACATACGCCTGCGCCAAATATAATGAGAACCATTGCACCTATAAGTTCATTAAGATATACTGACATAATATTTACCCCCTTCTAAACTCTTACTTTCCCGAACTGTTCCCAAAATCAGCCCTTTTGCCATACCTGCAGTATTGTTCACTGCCCTCCTTTCTTTGATATTTTTTCTGCTTTACATATACCAGAGCTCCTTTTTACTGGTGGATACACCAATAGCACCGGCATTAAGGCATTCTATTACATCCTCCTTATCCCTTATCAGACCGCCGGCTATTACCGGAATTCTTATTTGCCCATGAATTTCTTTAATGACCTTGGGCATTATTCCAGGTAAAATCTCAATAGCTTCCGGTTTTGTTGCCTGCAGGGATTCTAGTCCGCTTGAAAGGGATAGTGAGTCCAATGCGAAGAGCCTTTGAATAGTGAATATTCCGTTGTTTTTTGCTATTTTTA
>JAAYQK010000053.1 GCA_012519325.1 Gracilibacteraceae bacterium
AAGTTCTCGCTTTTAAAATAATTTAAACGTAATTAACCTACAGAACACATAAATGAATATATTAGTATACCAATCTTTCTATATCCCCATAATGTTCATACCGCAGTCCACATGGATAGTCTCACCAGTGGTTCCGCCGGACATAGGGCTCAGCAGAAATACCGCTGTGTCTCCTAACTCCTGCAGCTCGACGGTTCTTCTTAATGGAGCTCTTTCACGGGTAGCTTCCAATATACTGCCGAAGTTCTTTACCCCTCTTGCAGATAATGTTTTGACAGATCCGGCAGATATGGCATTAATTCTTATTCCGGACGGTCCCAAATCATTGGCAAGATACCTCACGCTGGTCTCGAGAGCAGCCTTGGCTACACCCATTACATTGTAGCCCTGGAACACCTTTTCCGAGCCCATGTAAGTCAGTGTCACAATGCTGCCACCCTCTGTCATCAGCTCACTGGCTCGCCTACTAACCGCTACAAGAGAATATGCACTAATGTCAAGCGCAAGGGCAAAGCCATCTCTGGATGTGTTTAAAAAGCTATCCTGCAAATCCTCCCTTTTCGCAAAGGCAATTGCATGTACCAGACCGTGAACAACTCCGTATTTATCCTTCATTATATCAAAAAATGCATCTATATCACTGTCCGACGCAACATCCATCTGATATACGTCAACACCGCCCAGCTCCGCTGCAAGCTTTTCCACATCAGCCTTCTCGCGTTCACCCTGATAGGTGAACACTAAAGAAGCTCCCTGCTTATGTGCCGCTTCAGCTATTCCCCAGGCAATACTCCATTTGTTTCTTACTCCCATTATGATAATATTTCTGCCCTTTAACAAATCTCCCATACCGGTATCAATCCTTTCATGCAGACTTAACTAATTCTCCCTACAATTCTATCATGAAGTTTATAATTGTCAACAGGTCATAATCCCAGGTAATAATACATCATTTTTTTACCCTCTATTTCGAATATCAGACACAAAACATCAGAATCGGTTATATCATCTCTGTCCTATCAAATCCAATAGGAGTCATCAAGCTTATCAAGAATTGATTCGCGAAGCTATTTCCACCAATTTCCCCTTTTCGTTTAGGGCCGGATCCTCCATAACCCTATCGAAAAGAAATCTCAGAGTCCTACCAATCTCTTTCCCTTCCTTAAAAGCTAATGCAAGCAAATCGTTGCCGTCGATGGCAAGGTCCTTTAGAGAAAAACAGTAATGAGCTTCCTTCAATTCCTTATATATACGCTCAATCTCATCAATATATTCAATTCCCTTTTGCAGATCAGACGGTTTTTGTGCGGCCTTATCGGCTCTTTTCACCTTCAACAGATCCATAAAAATATCGTCTCCCACTGCATTAACGGCCTTAGCTACCGTTTTAGGCCGCAGGAGAATTTCTCTATCGTGGAATCTAATTAGCCGTAGTATCCTTTCCATGCTCCTGTTATCAAATTTCAGTCTCTTCAGAAGACCTTCTGAAATACCCACACTTCGGGCGGGATGTCCGTAAAAATGATCAATGCCATCTTTATCGGTAGTCCTCGTTACAGCCTTGCCGGTATCATGGAGCAGCATCACCCATCTGAGGCACTTATCGTTTTCAATGGCAGCCACAGCACGAATACTATGCTCACCTACATTATATATATGATGGGGATTATTCTGAAGAGTATCAAAGCAGACATCCACTTCCGGCAATATCTCCTTCAGCAGGCCGGTAGCTCTTAAAAGC
>JAAYQK010000054.1 GCA_012519325.1 Gracilibacteraceae bacterium
ACAGGGGCGGAGGTTACACGGGAACAGCAGCCCAATATTCCCATAAGCCCGGATGAAATTGCCGAGGCTGCATACCAGGCATGGAAGGCAGGAGCTTCCATAGTTCATGTCCATGCCAGAAAGGCAGACGGAACTCCGACTCAGGATATTGAAATATACAGAGAGATCAAAGAGAAGATATCAGAAAAATGCGATGTAATATTCCAGCCTTCAACCGGAGGCGCCGTATGGCACTCCAAGGAAGAAAGGATACAACCGGTTTATCTGAAGCCGGAAATGGCTTCACTGAGTACCGGGACATGCAATTTCGGTTCTGATGTGTTTATGAATACCATGGATTATATGGAATCCTTTGCTAAAGCAATGAAGGAAAATGGCGTAAAGCCTGAAATTGAAGTATTTGAAAAGGGCATGATTGACAATGCTATGAGGCTGGTTAAGAAGGGGCTTCTCACAATGCCTCTGCATTTTGATTTTGTAATGGGAGTCCCGGGAGCAATACCGGGAGAACCCAGGGACTTGATGTACTTGGTGGGAAGTATTCCAGCAGGCTGTACCTGGACGGTAGCAGGGATAGGGAGAGCGGAGCTGCCTCTCGGTGTAATGGCAATAGTATTGGGAGGCCATGTAAGAGTAGGCTTTGAAGACAACATATTCTATTCAAAGGGAGTACTGGCAGAGTCAAATGCCCAGCTTGTGGAAAGGATTGCAAGGATATCGAGGGAATGTGGCCGTGAGGTGGCAAGTCCGGAGGAAGCAAGAAAGATATTAGGATTAATTTAAAAAAGGATTTTTTGAATTGATGTAGAATTATAAAAATAGCTAATTCACACGGGGGGACGAAATAATGCTTTTTGATACGAATATCAGTGCGTCTTTAAGATGCACCCACTGCGGCAGGCTTGTAATAGAGGAAATATCCCTATTCAATCTGTCCAGGGGCAGCATTCTCGAGGAAAATTGCGAATGCGGCAACAGATTATTTAGAGTAAGAAGCAGCGAGTCAAAAACCTTCTGTGTTTACATCAATTGCATTGCTTGTGACAAAGAGCACCTTTACGTCTTTAACTCAAGGCAGGTTCTAAGTGAGAAAGTTAAAATACTGAGCTGTCCAAACAGCGGATTGGATATTGCATTTGTCGGCAACAGAAGACTGGTCAGGGAAATGGCCGTAAAGCATCAGAAAGATTTGCAGGAGCTTATTAAGGTACTTGAGGGATAAAAAAGGCACGGGTATGGTTCTGTTACCCGTGTATTATATTGTGCCAACTGGAAATAATTATTAAGAGGTGATTGCAGGATTGAACGAATTAATGCAAAAAAGTATGATTGAACTTAGAGAGCTTGCGAAGTCTTTGGATATCAAGAGCTATTACAAGTTCAGGAAAGATGAGTTGGTCAATGAGATATTGAAAAAAATCGAAGAAGCAAAAATAGCCCAGGGAATAATTCCACCACCGCCGAAAGAGGAAAAAGTACAGGAAGAAATCCCAGTCAGACGGGACATTTTAGAAAAGCCGCTAAGCGAAGAAGAAAAAAAATTCCTGGAAAGCAAGGACATTGAAAAGGGCGGCAGGGCTGACGGCATACTTGAGATACTCCCTGACGGTTTCGGTTTTCTCCGGTCTGACAACTACCAGTCGGGTGACAGAGACACATACATTTCTCCATCTCAAATCAGGCGATTCAATTTAAGAACCGGTGATAGGATAACAGGAATAACCAGGTCTCCCAAGGAAGGAGAGAAATTTCCCGCACTGCTTTATGTGCAGGGAGTGAATGGAGATAATCCTGAAAGTGTAATTAGAAGGCCATATTTTGAAGATCTCACTCCTATATACCCCAATAAAAAAATAGTTTTGGAGAGCAATCCTAAAGACATGTCAACCAGAATTATTGATCTCCTTGCACCTATGGGCATGGGACAGAGAGGCATGATAGTGTCCCCTCCGAAGGCAGGAAAAACAATTCTCTTAAAAAAAATCGCCAACAGCATTACAGCAAATTATCCTCAAATTGAATTAATAGTTCTGTTGATAGATGAAAGGCCCGAAGAAGTAACCGATATGGAGAGATCTATCAACGGCGATGTGATTTATTCCACTTTTGACGAAATGCCCGAAAACCACTGCAAGGTTGCCGAGATGGTTTTGGAAAGGGCAAAGCGCCTTGTTGAACAGAAGAAGGATGTGGTCATTCTTCTGGATAGCATCACAAGATTGGCAAGAGCATATAACCTGACCATTGCACCTACCGGAAGGACTCTTTCGGGAGGACTTGATCCGGGAGCTTTATACAAGCCGAAGAAATTTTTTGGAGCTGCCAGGAATATTGAAGAAGGGGGCAGTCTGACTATTCTTGCAACTGCACTGGTTGATACCGGAAGCAGGATGGATGATGTTATATATGAAGAGTTCAAGGGTACGGGCAATATGGAGGTTCATCTGGACAGGAAGCTGTCGGAAAAGAGGATATTCCCTGCAATAGATATGAACCGTTCCGGTACAAGAAGGGAAGAAATGCTTTTGACTCCAAAGGAGTACGAAGCGATTATGACTATCAGGAAAGCCTTCAGCAGCGGTTCCAGTGCGGAGGTAGCGGAATACCTTATAAACAAGCTTGTTCATACCAGGACTAATGAGGAATTTATAGAAGCAATTAAGTACGCAAATTTTAGGGATTGAACATTTTTTAATTTATTTTCAAAACTCAGGGGATAATAGGTAAATTGTAAAATGAAGTGTCGCGATAGATAACAAAAGTGTCCCATAGGGACCAACTCAGCTATAATGTTAAGTGACCAAACCCAACAAAAAGGAGAGAGGTATATGGGACACTTACATTGTAGCAAGATTGAGCATAAA
>JAAYQK010000055.1 GCA_012519325.1 Gracilibacteraceae bacterium
CTTAAGAGTTCCAAAACGACATTAGATTTGAATTCGGCGCTATAGTTTCTCCTTTTTCTCTTCATGGCTTCATTATATTCGGATCTGTTGTATTTTTCATGTCTCATTTCATGGGAGCATTATAATCTCTCTGGACACGCCCTTTCAAGATCAATTATAGATTCTTTATACGTGTCCGGCAAACTCAGTACAGTCTAATCTTCTATACAACATGTCTTATTCGAGATCTAAATCACTTTCCATTCCATCTCCAATTCAACGCCAAACCTATTTAACACTCTTTCCTTGGCAACTGCAACTAATTCCATTATATCCTTGTAGGTAGCTCCCCCAGTATTAATAATAAAACCTGGATGTTTGGCCGAAAAAGCACACCCATTTTTCGAGTAGCCTCTAAGGCCCACTTCATCCAACAGCTCCCAAACAACCTGATCCTTCAAATCAACTTCGGGTCGCACAAATACACTGCCCGCGTTCGGAAAATTCCTAGGTTGCTTAGCAAACCGCTTCTCCTTGTCCTGCATTACTATCTTAAGTGACTCTACATAATCACCTTGTTCAGCTTCAACTACAGCAGAAAGAATGATAGAACTATTCTCAGACCAAAAGGAGTGTCTTTTTGAGAAATCGCTATCGCGAACATCCCGATTTATCAACTCGCCTTTTTCGAGATCATAATATCTTATTGATTTGACAAAATTGCCTATTGTACTTCTATAAGTGCCAGCATTCATTATAATGGCGCCGCCAATGGTTCCGGGAATGTCCTCAAGAAATTCCAAACCCTTAATGTTATTTTCTATTGCATACCACACTAAGTTGGAAAGGCTAGCGCCACCTTGTGCAAAAATCCTCCGTGAATTTACCATCTCAATATGATCCATGAGTTTGAGATTTACAAACAAATATTCATCCGAATAATAATCCTTAGAAAGAATAACATTAGACCCTTTCCCTAACACAACTATGTGCTTGAATCCTCTATACCTGTCCATGAGTTCGCATAACCCCGCCTCGTTATGCGGAAATGCCATAATTGAGGCTTCCGATTCCAGTCTAAACGAATTATATGGTTTCAAGGATACATTGTGAATGACTGTCACATCCATAGAAACACCTTCCATCCTTGTTAGTCTTGATACCAATTTACTTTCGCACCCAGACCCATTAACTTGTCAATAAAGTTTTCGTACCCTCTTTCAATCTGCTCTGCATTATTGATTATTGTCCTGCCTTCCGCCACTAATCCCGCTAACAAAAGCGCAGCGCCAGCTCTTAAGTCATCGGCATAAACGGTAGTTCCGACCAACTGATTCCCACCGTTTATAACGAGCTGATTTTTGTCCACCTCGATCGAAACACCCATTTTTCTTAATTGCTCAGCGTAACCAAATCTATCAGGAAACCTCAGGTCAACTATCCTTGACATTCCTCTGGCACATGCCGCAAAAACAGCCAAAATGGGTTGCATATCGGAGTTAATTCCTGGATAAGGTCCAGTACTAATTTCTATAGGATAACAGTCACTGTCTTTTACGATTAAGGAGTCGGAACCACGGAAAGCCCGCAGACCACTAGACTGCAAGAAAATCATTGGCACTTCAAGATGCTCAAACGGAAATCCTTCTATTTCAATCTGTCCGCCCGTGATAGCGGCAGCGACCAAATATGTGAGGGCTTCCATGTTATCCGGCATCACCACGTGTGTTGTCCCTCTTAGCTTGTCGACACCTTCCACAATGATTCTTTCATTACCCCTTACGTGAATATTCGCTCCCATCTTTTTCAATACATCTATAAGCTCAATTATCTCGGGCCGTACATGCGGATTCCATATTGAAGTCGTCCCCTTTGCCAAACACGAGCTGATAATCGCGTTCTCTGTAGCCCCTGTTGATCGTAATGGAAGGTGAATATCATTGCCAACTAGTCGCCCTTTGGATGATGCGCAAAGAGAGTCACCCTCTACCCATACCTTGGCACCGAGTTTTTCTAATACCATTTGATGAATGTCATACTTTCGTTCACCAATCTTACAACCACCAGGTAGAGGAACTTTTGACATTCCTTGTCTCGCCAAAATGGCCCCCCATATTAGAAGTGTGTTTCTAATAGATCTACCGTTCCACACAAGTTCATTAGACTTGATTTCCCCACCGATCCTAAGGCTATCCCCATTTGCTATTACCGACTTTCCCAGAGCCTCGAGCATTTCATTGTGAATAATTACATCCGAAAGCCCATTTGGAAAGTTAGACAAGTATATATCGTCATCGGTAAGTAACGATGCTGTTTGCAACTTTAATGCACTGTTTTTTGCCCCGCTGAGCTTGACCTTACCGATAATCGTGCTCTGCTCGATAGCCAAAGCTTTTCCGTTTGAAATCATTATTTTACTCCTCTCTAGCCGACGCGTGCGATATTACATACTAATACTTCTAAGTAGGTCGTAAATTGCGAGAAAGTACACTCGCAGTAAAAAGTAAAGTGCTCCAACAATACTATTTCTATTGCATTTAGTTCTTTGTTCGGCCAACCTGTCCTCGTATGTCTTGTTTATCCTATGCTCAACATGCTTTATGTTATATCGTTGATCTACAAATTGCCGCACTTCTTCCAGTTCACATAGGTCCACCCTGTTATTCGCAATATCATTAATGATTTCGCTCAATTCCTCGATAGATGTGGTACATTGCATGTTTCTACCAGAGAAGTTATATCTATACAAATTATCAACTGTACTCACTGAACATTTCAACATCGCTCTGCTCTCGCTTATTACTAAACTAATTCTATTACTTAAGATGGATTCAACTATGCTTCTGCCTTTCCCAAAAACCACATGTGCTTGAGAGATATACCTATCTACATCATCCTGGTATCCTAGAACATCGATAACCTTCCTCTGTTTCGTCTTATTTAAATCATTAGCAATTTTTCTAATAGACTCGAGGTAATCTCCACTGCCTAAAATACTTAGACTAATATTCTGATTCTTGTCCGAAAGCATACTTACCACATCAATAACGTAATAAACCGACTCGATTACTCCCTTATCCAGACGAGAAATCAAAAGCAAATTAATCTCGTCGCTCTTTGATCTACAGTATATTTCCTCAGGATTCGACGATTCTTCAATACTCAATCTATTCGGTATTACCTCAATCAAATCTCTATCATAACCGTGTTTTATTAGATCAAATTTGTTTTCCTCACTATAAACAATCAACTTCTCGTCGTCAAATATACTTCCAGTGGTCTTTCCTCCCGCTATACTATACATTATTGGTATACCATATAGCTTACTCATAAATTTGCTTGGCACAATTCCATAACTAGTCGCATGAATTATGTCCGGTTGTTCCTTGTTTACAATCCGCGAATAAGTCCAAAGTCCAATAACATTCTTGAATACACGTTTTGGCGAGAAATATGGGACATTATACGTAGGTATACCCAGGCGTTCATACTTTACCTGCGAAGTTGCATATTCGCCAACAGCCTTAACTTCATGGCCATTATTCTGCGCTATCTTCGCGTACTCCAAAATGGAAAGCGGAGCCCCGCCGTTAAAA
>JAAYQK010000056.1 GCA_012519325.1 Gracilibacteraceae bacterium
ATTTAAATGATACAATTTTTTGCATGAGAACTTGCTCCTTTCTGGGAGGTAAAGTGTTTTGTGGCAAAAACATTGTACCAGAAAATGTAGCAGGTTCTCAATTTTCATTTAACTTTACAAAACGATAGAAATTGAAAGGAGTAAAAAATGAAACCATCGAAGAATATAGTTGCATTTATTATTGCACTAATTATCGTACTTGCTGTTACGGCATGCACACCCCAGACAGCTGAAGAACATCCTCAAAGTCCGGAGCAAAATCAGCCTGCACCTGCAGAGCTTGATGAAGAGCTTCAGAATGAAGAAGCCAAGGTTGAGCAGGTTGATTTAAAGGGGATAAAAGCCAACGAAAATGGGCAGATAATGATACTTATGTATCATGGTATTGGTGATAAAGAAGCTGAATGGATGAGGACGGCCGAAAACTTCAGAAAGGATCTGGAGGTGCTGTATAATAAGGGATACAGACTTATAAGCCTGAAAGACTATATTGAAAATAATATAAAGGTTGAGGCGGGATATACACCCTTTGTACTTACCTTTGATGATGGTGCACAGAATAATTTTAATATAATTGAAGAAAACGGAGAGAGAAAAATTGATCCAGGCTGTGCAGTAGGGATAATTGAGGAGTTTAAAAAAGAGCACCCCGATTTTGGCAGCGGAGGAAGCTTTTTCGTATACTATCCCATTCCTTTCAGACAGAAAGAGCTTATTAAGGAGAAATACGAGTTTCTTGCCGCAAATGGCTATGACATAGGCAACCATTCCTATAACCACGATAATCTTGGAAAGCTTAGTATTGAAGGTATCCAGGAGACTTTAGCGAAAAATGTAAAAAGTACGCAAGAATATCTGCCTGGATATGATGTATATGCTCTTGCACTTCCAAACGGCATAGGGCCTAAAGGAGATAGCTATAAGTATGCGGCGCAGGGTGAGCATGACGGAGTAAAATACAACCACAGAGCAGTTTTACTGGTAGGAAGCAATCCTGCACCGTCTCCTGTAAGCGTGAAGTTTGACCCTATCAGGCTTCCCAGGGTAAGGGCAAGTGAAATGAAAACTGATGGAGTGGGTCTGTATGACTGGCTTCAGCACTTTGAGAAGAAGCCGGAAAAACGTTATATAAGTGATGGAAATCCTGATACCGTAGCAATACCGGAAAGCGAAAAAGAGAACGTGGACGAGATAAAGCTTAAGGGAAAGGAATTAGTGATATATAAATAAGAGGACATGGGGACGTTTCCCCTGTCTCGCTTTCAGTGAGACATGGGAAACGTCCCCGTGTCTTCTTACTGAAAATGCATTTCTTCAAGAAATAACTTTCCGAATAATATATTTTCAATAATTGTCTTCTTGAAATAGGGATTTGGCATATCACAGCTGCTTCCTGACTTATGAAGGAAATACAGCTCTTTACTCTCTCCCATGACCTCGGCATAAAGCCTTCCGTCTTTATACAGCTTATCACCTATTCTGAGCTTTATATCATTAAAGCTGATCTGTTCAAACATTTTCACTTTTTTCAAATCATTCACCTGCTTAAATAATGTAAAGATAATTAAGGGTACATTAATATTTTCGACGTTTTTATCATAAGAATTTATACTGATATGCAAATTAGCTGATAAAAATGTATGTTTATATGATATTATTGACACTAAATTACAACATCTGTATAATTCATAACATATATACAGAAAAAGGTAAAAATAGAAAGAAAAAACAAAAAATCCAAGCCTGATTGAACTGAATTTTTATTATCGAACCATGAATGGGGGATATGAATGAGATTACTGTCGGCTCTTAGACATGAAGATATTGAAGAATATATCCGGTACTTACCCGGGATAGAAGTACTGAACATTGTTGAAAACAAAAGATCGCTGCTTGATGCATTAAGCAGCGGCAAATATGATTTGGTGATGATTTCTAAAGATCTTCCCGGCAGCGAGGAAATGGATTTATTAATAGAAGTGCTTGTCTCTGAAGAGTTTAAGGGCCAGAGGGTAGTATATTTGTATGGAGAGTATGACAGTTATTGTGATGAATTTATTAAATTTTTATTTAACCACGGTATATATGACTTCTATGTCGGTGAAGAAATAACTTCAAAGGATATTGAAAGGCTGATTTTTAAACCTGCGGGCAGGGAGAGGGCTCTTTGCTATTACAAAAGTCATTATGACAATGAACTGAATACTGTTTTTGCAGGACAAAAAAATAAAAACAAACGCCTTTTCAAAGGTAAGTCACTGATCAATTTCGGTTTCGGTTCACTACTTAAGATTAATGATATGAGAAATCCTCTGGAAAGATTAATCATTTCGATAATATCAAACCAAGCTACGGGAAAGTCCCATACGGCTTGGAACCTAAGCTATTGCTTTTCAAAACTCGGATATGCCACCAGCCTTATAAATATCGACAGAGGATATTCCGCAAATTTATTTTTCGATATTGATGAGGTTTATTATAATCTGTTGGATTTTACCATTAAGAACAACATGTATAAAGACATACTCGACAATTGCTTCAGAAGAAGAAACCTGAGTGTTATTACCGGAAAGCTTGGAGTTGAAGAGGAAATCGGCAGTGAAGATTTCCTGAAGCTTCTTTACTGCATTCGGACTAAATCGGACATAACAATTATTGATACAAGGACAGGCTTGTCAGAGCTGACAAGGCTGTCCATAAAAAACTCCATCTATGATTTGCTGGTGTTTGATTGTGATATTATGCATTTTCATATGAACATGAGTATGCTGGAGGAATTAAAGGATGATTTTGTACCCGAGAAGACTATTGCTCTCATAAATAATACAAATGTAAGGTCTTCAAGCCATAAATTCATATATAATGAGCTGATAAACTCAGGCATATCCTTTAAAGATATAGCATTTATAAGCAGCTGCGGTTTCATCGGATATGAACTAATGCATACCGGCCTTACACCGTATCAGGCTGCGGCCGACGGATATAAAGGGTTCTTGAGCGATATGGACAGTCTTCTGGACAGGCTGGGTACGAAAGGAAGGTAAGAGGGTGATATCCATTGGCTTACATTAAAAAAAGCAAGATTTTTGCATTGAAAAGGGCAGCCCTCATATTAATCTGCACAGTGGGCTTGGCTGCCATATTTTTCACCGCTTATTTGCTGTACGGCAATGTGTTTTTGGGAGAAGCGGCAGATGCAGTCAGCATCAGAGATACATACGGGGAAAAAACCGCAATGATAGTCCGGGCAAGAATTAGCATGAACCAGGGAGAATTGCTTGGTGCAGACAAGGCGGAATTAGTGGAAATACCGGCTGAATTGGTGCCGGAAGGAGCAATTACAAATCTTTCAAGGTTAGATGGCATGAGATTGAAAAGAGGAATTGCAAAAAAAGAGTTTATCAATGATATGGACTTAATTGCTGAAAGCGCTGTTTATGAAGAAGGTGAAAGACTGATAGAACATAATTTTACTGAAGGAGCTGTTCCTGCTTCTGTTGCAGAGGGAAGTATAATTGACATAAAACTTTTTGTAAAAGGCGGAGAGGATAGTGTTGTTGTATCAAAGGCTGTAGTGATTTCCCGCAGCGATAACCTGCTATCCTTTTATTTGGACGGAAGGGAGCAGGAATATATTAAGGAAGCTGCTTCAGAAGGAGCGATCTTTGCCGTTCAGTATATCGACGCTTCGCAGCAAGCAAGCGAAGTTACCTATACCCCCTTATATGACAAGAGTAAATAGAAATGAGCAGGAGTGATATGCATGCGTGGCGCGAAGGGAAAATTAATATGCATCTGGTCTCCCATGGGGCATGGAGAGGGGTGTACCACTTTAGCCTGCGGAATTGGCTTTAGTGTGCAGCACCATTCCGGCAAGAGGGTGTTGATTGTCAATAGGAGCAGCTCAGCCAGCCCCATGGAAAAATACGTAGAGAAAGATATTGAGATAAAATACTCAATGGACAACTTGAACATATTCAACAGAGAATTAAAGACAGAGCATATATTAACCTATGCAACTCAAATAAACAAGGAATTATACATGATAGCCGGCTCAAGGCTGAAGAGGAATATAACCGGGGGAAATAATGAATTTGACAAGATATTCATAGAAAAATGCCTCACCGGGTTTGACTTGATAATTGCTGACATTGATACAGGAGTCAGGGATGAAAACAAGCTTTACCTGGACATGGCCGATATAGTACTTTCGGTTTTTACACCGAATGAAATTGTTATTGATGAACTTCATGATAATCCCGGAATTCGGGATGCTTTGGGCTATTTCACAAATGCCAAGTCAGTAAGTATAATTAATAAGCTCTATGACGGATGGGAGACGAGCAGGGTAATAGGCAGGTACAAGAGCAGATATTCATTATCCGACACCTTCGGGCTGAACTATGATGGAGATATACTTAATGCTTGCTGCACCGACAGGAATTTCTATTCTTTCCTGATGAAGGAGCTAAAGCGTGATAAGAATATTTTTGTAAGGCAGTTGAATGAAATCTGCCGTTTTCTTATGGGAAGGCTGTATTTGGAGAATAATGCTGCTGATAGAATGGGTTATGTAAATGTTTTTAAGAAATTCCTAAAAATCAGTGTTCTTTGACAGGGGGCATAGTAGTGGATTTTAGAAAATATCTTATTATTGATACATTATACCTTCATGTGGAAAAATACATCAACAACTACATCAATTCAGAGCCTTCGGATGAACAGGAAAAAAGAATAATTTCACTTCTCAGAGATTATAAAGAAAAATCAACCTCAGGACTGCCAAATGCAAGAGAAGTCATAAAGTCACATATAAGGAACTGTATTCTTACAGGTTTCAACATATATATGGATAACGGAAGGGAGGGCCTGGAGGAGGCAACAATCTTTGAAGGAATTTATATTGACGAAACAAATGGACTTGCTGATTTTATAATCCCTTTTAATGAACCTGATAATCTTACTTCCAGAGAAAAATTCGAAATAATTCTGTATAAGTACAGGACGACTGGGAGCAGTGGAAGGGATGGAGCCTTCAAATCCATGCTGTCAAGGTACGCATGCTGCTGCAAGGTAAGAGAATCCGAGGGCTATAAAAGCCTAAGATATGAATATAACGAAGAGGATATTGACTATATTTTCAGCAGTGAAGATTATACGCTTTCCTTCACAGATAAGATAGAAATCATAACACAGAGGCTGTATGAAGAGATATTCGGCCTTAAGCACATAGACATACTGGCATATTCGGATATTAATGAAGTTGGTTTTTCAAACAACGGAAAATATGTTTATTGCTGGTGCGGAAAAAAGATATGGCTTAGCTTCCTGCAGATAAGCGAGAAGGATGCAAGGGTGATACAGGACAGAGCAATAAGTTTTGAGAAACACTGTCCTCAGCTTGACGTAAGCCATCCGGAGATACTGTGCCACAGGGGTGACGGAGCTAGAATAACAGTTACCCAGAAGCCATATTTTTCGGCTCGCAACCTTTGCATCAGGATTTTTAATCAAAGCAGTGCCGATTTTAAGGACCTGATAACGGAAGAAAAGCTTAGGACCCTGATTATTGCTCTTGTTAAAGCAGGAGAGAGTATCTGCCTTCAGGGGGGATTAGGCACGGGAAAGACCACTACAATGAATGTCATGTATGAGCTGTTGGATGATCTTTTGCATATCGGTACAGCAGAGGATTATTTTGAGCAGCATGTTATGGAGAAATATCCGTATAAGCGTATTGTCGAAGGACAGGCAGTCAATGACAAGAATCTCCTGGATGTGGTCAAGACACTGCTGCGGATGTCTGTAGATGTGGCCAATATCGGAGAGGTAAGAGACGGAAATGCATTATTCGCATTTATTCAACTGGTACAGTCTGTTTCAGTCGCAGCATGGTTTACTACACATATAACAAATCCCGAGACAACTGTTCCGCGGCTGAAAAACATGCTTATCGGCACAGGCAGGTATTTTTCTGAACAAAGCGCGGTAATGGACATTGTACATTATATAAATATGATTTTCCAGCATGAGATTATAGATGGGCAGATAACTATAACAAGGGTTGTGGAAATTGTCCCCCTGGTGGCGGTATCAAGTGATGGGGAATATGGTATTGAAACTTCCAGAGAGCAGCTTGAAAAGCTTTTTTATATCCAGCAAATGAGAAGCAATCCATATAACATGTTCAGGCTAAATACAATAATGCAGACTGAGGATGGAGAGGCAAGGTTCATAAACTTTCCTTCCAGAAGGATGATTGAAAAAGCTAAAAAAAACAATGAATCATGGGGTTACTTAAAGAATCTTCTCAGATTGATCCAGATGGACACGGGCATGGAGATACCGGAATATGCGAGGGGGTGAATAAAATTTTACATATTCTGCTTGCAAGGTTAAATAATCGCCTTACTCTTATCAATCAGAAATCACCTGCTCAAAATGCCGGAGCCGGCATTGCGCTTATATCCGGCTTGATGCTGCTTGGTGCTGTGTACTTTCTGTTTGCATACAGTACTTTAAGAGGCCTTTGGTACCATAAAGCATTATGCGGTTTTTCAACCTTAGTATTTGTATTCTTGTGCAAGGAATCATATTTTGAGGTTTATGAAAAGCGGATCAAAAAGGACCTGCCCGATACATTGAAGAAGCTCACTCATTATTACAATCACTATAAAGGCAATATCATTCCCGCATTGGAGGATACCATCTCCAGGTGTCCCAGGAGCAACAGGATATATATTATTAAGATCAAGGACGCTCTTATGAAGCCGGATTATCAAAGCAAGATAGAGGAATTGGAGAATAAAATGCCTTTGATCTGGCTGAAGATGCTGTGCCGGCTTATTCTTTCAGCAAAGGAAAACGGAGGGGAATCCCCGGTAGGAGATGTGGTTTCCAATAATCTGAAAAGGATGACAAACATAGTTACCTTCCTTGATATTGAGCAAGGATATAATGATGCCGAGTTGTTGGACATGCAGTTATTTGTGTTTTTTTCTCCGTTTCTGGTGATACCCATGACAAAGTGGTACAATACCAGCCTGTTATCAGACCTTAACCTGGGAGATATATATGGGAGCATACAAGCCCATGGATTAACAGCAATAATGATGCTTATAAGCGCAGTTGGAGCGGTCTTTATTCATTGGATGAGAAAGCTTCAAAGCTGATTATGGAGGTGAGCGGCATTCAGTATTTCATGTTGATTCAAGCTGCTGCAATTGCTTTGTTGATAACTGCGGCTTTCATATCTGTCCACCAATATTTAAGGTATCGCAGAATCAAAAAAATATATAGTACTGATTATGCAAAAAAAAGCTGTTTGAAAAGTATAAGCAGGTTTCTGCTTCTTATGCCGGGGTATAAAAGCAGGAGATATAAAAATTCAGAAGGATTGATAATCAACTCGGGGCTAAGGATTTCAGTCGAGGAATTTTATCTGGCAAAAACACTGCTTTTTGTATTTGGCTTTATATTTTTTGTTAGTGTGCAGACTACAAATAAGTTTATTCAGTATAACAGCATAATAGGCGATTTGAATATGGAAAGGACTCTGATAAATAAAGTCGATTCAAACGAATACGCCCTAAACCTCGAAAAGGATGTTTTCATGCATTTAGACAACAGCCTGTCCAGGAAACAAGTAAGCCTGAAAGAGCTTAAGGATGAGAGGAATACTGGAATGCTTATTGAGTATATAAAAGTTCAAATAAGCAATAAGTGGTCTGAACTGGGAGAGCATACCGAAGAAATGGCTGAGAGGATGTATAAGAAGCTTATCAAAATTAGGTCAATAGAGGCAGAGTACCTGACATATATGACTTCATTGGCGGCGGCAATAATACTGTATTTTATACCGAACATAATCGGACATATAAAAATAGTACTTATAGAGGATAAAAGAGATTGGGAGATACTGAACTATATCTACATGTTTTCAATGTTTGGAAGGATGCCCCCCTTTAGCATTAAGAGTGTTTTGTCCAACATACTGGTGGTTTCGGATATATATAAACCTATAATCAATGAGGCTCTGAACGGTATAAAAAGCGGCAAAGGTGAAGAGGTCTTCGATGGACTGCTGCAAAAGATTGATAATCAGGAGCTTTATGAGCTTCTGGAGGCAATGCGTCTTTCTATGAGTACAGGGCTTCTCAACATAGTGGACAACATTGATGAGATGGCAATAAACCAGCTTAAATGGCTGGAGATAAAGAGTATTAAGAGAAGAAGGTCAAAGCAGGTAATCGCAATGATACCGGTAGTATTGGTAATGCTTGCTTCAGCTGTGTATTTTTCCTACAGCCTGTCAACACTTTCCAATCCTATGAACTATTTAAAATAAACAATGGGGGAGAATGAATTATGGAAAAATTCTGGGCAGTAATACTGATATTTGTCGTGGTTGCAGCTGCGGGGCTTATGTATGTAAACCAGGTATACATTCCGCAGAAGGAGACGCAGATGGCAATGGCGGAAATGGCGAATAAGACGCTGACTGCCGTTAAATTGGAGATAGGAGACGAAACTATCTTTAGTGAGGTTAGTGGAGGTGAAATAAAAGAAGTCATTGAATACTATTTGAATGATAATAGTATAGCAACGCTCATCATAGGAAGTCATACTTATAATAATGTTCATAATATAAATGACATTGAGAACCTTAATACTGTTGTCAAAGAGGAAAGCCAGTATTATATGAAAATAATAAAGAATAATGATAAGATAACTGAAATCAGGTTTACGGAGATAGTGTAGTTAAGCAGGCTTATCAGGAACTGTTACGCAATAGAAGAATAATGCGACGCAATTGAAGGACACGGGGACGTTTCTCGAAGGACACGGGGACGTTTCTCGTGTCTCCAGTGAGACAGGAGAAACGTCCCCGTGTCTTCCCCGTGTCCCCAGGAGAAACGTCCCCATGTCCCCGTGTCTTCCTCGTGTCTTCTGTCGCATTATTCTTCAGATGCGAAAATTGGTATTACTTACTACTTGCTAATCAGTTATGCGATACTATTTCATAAACTGAGAAGCAAATATAACTGCAAGGAGAATCCGCATATGGAAAAATTCTGGGCTTCGCTTATAGTTATACCTATATTCACATGGTATTCCTTTCATGCTGTGCTGGACAGGGATTTTAGAATCAGACAGCAGGCGGTTGAAAATATAGTGTATCAATATACACAGATAGCAGCAAAAAAGGGTGCTTTATATAGTTCTGTCTATAATGAGATGGAAGAAAGGCTGTCAAGATTCGGAACCTTTGATATCAGTCTGACTGCAGAGAGGTTCACAGGTAAAGAAGAAGCTCCTGAGGTAATAGAAGGGGAGGAAGCCATCATAGGAAGAGATTTACGCTCGGAAGGTTATGATATCATAAATATCTATGCCGAGAGCCGCAATGAACATCCTTTGGGGAGACTGTATGAGATTACGCCCTTTGGCACAAAATCAGGAGCAGAAGCCGACATCAGGTATTTCGGCAAGGCATCGGTTTATATTCAATAAAGGAAAGACACGAGATTTAGGACAAGTCTCTAAAGCTGGGAGAAAGCTAAGTACCGAAGTAGGATAGTGATAAGTATGAAATCGTTTTTCTGGAGCTTAATCTTCATATTCTGCACCTGGAGCATGTTCTTCATCGGAAAAGGAGTGGACAATATTGACATAATGGCTGAGAGATACAAGAGGGCCCTGGATGCCGGAGCAAATGCGGCTTCCGGATACAGAGCCTATGATACGGAAGATATTCTCTACAGGCAGGGTGCCGGATTCGGTACCGGCCTTGAAAACAGCAATAATGTACCGATAGAAAGGGAAGAGACTGTTAAATGGTTTTACCGGTTATTCTTTAGAAATCTTGGCATAATGAACATCGAAAGGCAGAATGAAATCAAGCAGTACATACCTTTAAAAGCGATAATCCTTTTCGACAGGCTTATGATTGCTGATGTTGATGATAATTGGCATACATATGATCCGGCAGGGGAAAAGGAATATATATTACAGTACAGGGGGAAGAATTATAAATTTACATTATCCGATCAGATATTTGACCTGGAAAGTGAAACATGGATAACAGCCGGAGATATTGGTTTAGAGTCAAAAGATAGAAAAGCTATAGTAACAGAATACATTATCAGTCAGCTTAATAGTTTTTTGGAAAATAGAGCAAGCGGTAATAACTACAAGCTGGTATTCTCTTTGGATGATGCTGCAGACAGTAAACTCAGTGGAATAAACGGTGTCAATTTCATTGTTTTTTGTGAAGGAATGCCTATACCGTCACTTAATCCCTTCAAAAAAGAAAAATTTTTCGCTTACTCTGTAGGCGGAAGCGAAATTAAGAGGAACAAATGATTTTACTAAAGGTGTCAATATGTATAAACGATACAGCTGTGAGTATACAGCTGTGTTTTTTATTTATGCAGAAAAGACGCATGAGTTATAGGCAGCAAAGCCGCCTTTGTTCTTATGGCAAAAAATGTCGAATTATTACAATATTTGTATTACTATTATTATTGGAATTTTCCGACATGTATAGGATAATAAATATGCTGGCATTAATAGAAGAATTAGGAATTTAAGTCTATAAGAATTATTATTCACTATGAACTTAAGCATAAATTTCTTATAGGGAGCTGAAAGCTTTGAATGCTTTGCCTTACATTATTACAGTGAAGAACAGAGTCGAGAAAGTCAATAAACCATATCTTGATCTGACAGGTTATACGAAAGAGCAATTACTGGGAAGGACAGTCGGGGACGTATTGCAGCAGCTTCTAA
>JAAYQK010000057.1 GCA_012519325.1 Gracilibacteraceae bacterium
CTCCGCTATCAAGGCTCTTCTCTTTTTCTTCTCCGGACTTTCGTTTCTTCTTCCCATTTTAAAACCTCCTGGTTGATGTATTTATTCTACATCAGCCAAGAGGTTTACACAAACTATGGGATAGTCTTAAATTATTAAATTGATATAATCCTCTATGTATCCTATTACTCTTATCAGCAATTGCACTTGTTACTTCTAAGGCATATGGGCTACATTGGCTTGTGTAGCTTTCCTCTTGGAAATTGACTTCTATGCCAGCATCCTCAGCCTTGTATGATATCATATCTATTATCCTTCGAAATGGCCATTTATGTAACTTTTGATTATTTACTTTGCCCATATCTATGCCATCTCTTATATTTGATACATCTCCTATTATAAATTTACTGACTCCTTCTGATACAGCTTTATCTACGACTGTTTTTGCTGCAGCATGCAGTAAATGATTAATTTGCTTTCTTCGTTTTCGATATGGCATACTTGTTCTCTTCGTGTTCTTAGGATAATCTCCTATTGCCCTCTGTTGTGCATGCGCAATTGATTGATAATAAGAAATCTCACGATCATAATAGCGATCTATGCTCAAAAGTTGTCTACCAGAAATAATCATGCTTTTTCCTGTCGATATATAACAAGTCATTAGGTTGATAATGCCAAGATCTATGCTCATATAGATACCATTGTTTTCTATAATACTCTTTTTGGGCAACTCGATAATAATATTCACCATATATCTATTACTTTTTTGAATGGGTATTATTTCGATGATTTTTATATTGCCCTCGAAATCTTTATAATCATTTGGTATCTTAATGTATAAAAAATCTATCGTAATATTATATCTATTTTTTATATATTCCTTCTGCTGTCTTGACACGGTAAGTCTTATTTTAGAGTCTAATACTAAAAAACTCTTCTTTAAAAAACGTATATTAAAGTTTGTATGTTTATATCCAGGGGGACTAGGATTTAATACTGCTCCTGTCTTTTTAAGCTTGTAGAATGATTTCCAGGATCCATCAAGTTGTTTTAGCAGCTCTTGAGCAGTCTGTGAAGAAAGGCTCTTATACCAAAAATGTGTTTTTAGACGCTTCTTCTGTTCATACCAATCCGGATATATTTTGCCACTCTCTTTTGTCCAGTTCATACGTTCATAATTCGCTATATTCCAAAGCTTTGATGCCGCATATGTCAGAGAGCTTAGAATAATCTTCTGTATATAATTCGGGTTAAGTTCAAATTTTATTACTCTATGTTTCCTCTCAAAGTTTATTCTGATTTTTTCCATATAATCACCTCCTTTGTCCTTTAATCCCATATTTGTGATTTCCATGATATTACTTTTATGTTATATATTTTCAGCTTAATTATATCAAAAAACGACATAAAAAACAGATTATCGCAATAATCTGTTGATTTTCATTATGGTGGGCAGTACTGGAATCGAACCAGCGACCCCTTGCATGTCAAGCAAGTACTCTAACCATCTGAGCTAACCGCCCACATATTTACTTCTTTATCATATGTTTCCTTATATATTTATCAAGCTCAACTACAGCTGAATACTCAAACAGTCTAACGAATTGTTTCCGACTAGTTCTGACCAGCTGAGCTACGGTCCCATGTACTTTCATATTATAGCATTTATTATTTGCATCTTCAAGAAGTTATTTCTGGGATCAACCTCAATTTCATCAAACATTTTTGTTGTTTTCGCATTGAAAAAATGCAAAACTTCACTAATGTAATTCTCACAAATTTGTTACATACAAGATACCCTCTCTGTTATTCTGTTTTGCAGCTAATATTCTATCAAAAAAGCGGTCTCCTGCTATTTTTATACTGGAACAATTTTACACTAAGTCAGTTTGTTCTTATGTCCTGTGCCTGGCACATATATTGTCCTTTTGGCAATACTAAGATATAATCAACTCATATAACAGGCAAAGGCAGCAGGAATAGACTATTTTGGTGCCAGACACATAAAGGTAAGTAGATAAGTTCGGAAGCTGGCTCTCATAAATGAAAAGACAATGAAAGCAGGTGCATAGCATGATCCATGAATTTGAATCTCATACTCCCAGTCTGGATCCTAAATCTTTTGTTGCGGAAGGTGTTCAGCTTATCGGTAGAGTAGTGATGAAGGAGTATAGCAGTATTTGGTTTAATTCGGTAGCAAGAGGCGATGTCAACGCTATCCAAATCGGCCGCTATAGCAACATCCAGGATAATAGCGTTATTCATGGTACAGATGATTGCGCTTCGATCATCGGAGATTATGTTACCGTTGGTCATGGCTGCATTATTCATGGAGCAACAATAGAGGAGCATTGCCTTCTGGGAATGAATTCGGTTATCCTTGCAGGAAGTGTCATCGGCAAGGGAAGTATAATCGCAGCCGGAAGTGTTATTCTGGAAAACGAGATTATACCACCACATTCGCTTGTGGTAGGGGTACCGGGCAAAGTTATTAAGCAAATACCCGGAGCATGGGAGCGGATTCATGCTCAGGCCATAAAATATAAAACCTTGTGGACCGAGCGTTATGGACTTTTGCCCAATGCAGGGGGAGAGCACTACAACGGTGAAAAAATAGTATAATTTGATTAGGTGCCAGATACAGAATAATAGAGCTTAAGCGATTAATCAACTTTGAAACGATAGGGGGTAATAAAATTGGCAGAGCCAAAAGCTTCAGCAAAAAAGGTTACCCTTTGGACGAGGCAGGATATAAGGAGTTTGGAGGATTTGAAAAAAGAGGGTGTCGTACGTATCAAAAGGAAGCACCTGGAAGAAAAATTTGATTTGATTGCAGATTATATCATCAATTTATACAGCTGGTTTGTTAATGCTGCAAATAAGATGGTCCCCAAGCCGGAGGGAGTAGAGTTTCCAATATGGTGTTCCATTAGCCAGGAATATATGCTAAGGCCCACAGACACTGAGATAGTATATGTCCTGGAGGTGGATGAATCGGAAATAATATACTTTGACGGCTGTAAGTGGGATTATGTGCTTAACCATCATTATGTACCGAAGGATGATAAGGATATGGAAGAGTATGAAAGGGATATATCCAGTAAAGGCTTCAGGGATTCATATTCGTTCCTTAATGAGAATACTTCACATTTTTATCCGGAGGAAAGAAAAAGAGTAATGGACAGCTGGATAAGAGTATTTGAGACAGATCAATGGGACCCTTTCAGAATACAGGCAAACATATGGGAGATAAGGCCCGAAATGATAAAGGACATACTTAAAAAGATATAACCATGGTTACTCTGCCATTGTTTCCGGGGTATTTTTCTGACAATACTTTGCGACTTTTTCATAAATCTCGTGATATCTGATTTTTTTCTCAGCAGCCCAAAGTGCTTCGAAATTAGACAAGTATTCTCCTTTATACAGGGATAAAAGCTTTTTTGCCTGCTCCTGTCCTGATAAACAGTGAAGGCCTCCAGGGTCTCAATATATGCCTTCTTCGTCTTGTATCCGGCAAATTCCATCAGTTGTCTTGTAATCTCAGGCTCTATTCCGTTGTCATAAGCAAATTCCAAGACCGGGTCGTAAGCCTTCCGCAGCCTGAAATAATCATAAATCCCATTGTCGTAGCAGAGCTTAAGATAATGCCTTGTCAATAGGATTAATATAGCCAGGCTAAAAGCAGGAATGAAAGAAAATGAAGTAAACAAGGTGCTGGCAGGCTTTACTGACGCAAACAATACTGCCGACTATGCAAAAGCCGGCATCGCTGCCTGTGTGAAAACCGGAATAATATCCGGAAGGAGCAAGACAGCACTTGCACCCAAGGATAATATAACAAGAGCGGAGGTTGCTGCTGCTATTCGAGGACTGCTGCAACAGTCCAACCTGATAGATTGAGAAATGAGATGCCAGCTGTCGGACATATTAGGCAGCTGGCACTTATTTTACTTACAATTTCTTATTATTCTAAACTCTATAGCGAAACAAAAGCCCGATACCACTATGATACCGGACTTTAGCCTTTTAATTATTCACTTTTTTCTTCTGTAGAACAGACTTTTCCTTCCTTCTTGAGCTTGATTTTCTTGACTATATCGGGAACCATGGCGATAAGCTTTTCAATACTTGATCTGTCCTTAACGGGAAGCATTGTAACTGCATTTTCTCTGATAACTATCACTGCATCGGGAGATATTTTGGCACCAACACCCACACCTGTTGCTATTCCGTCGCTGCCCTTCTCGTCCTTTCCGCCGCCGCCTCCTCCGCCGCAGCCAAAGGCTACTGTGATAATTGGAATCAGTGTTGTTTCGCCAACAGCTATTGGTTCTCCGATGACTGTTTCTGTTTTCAGGAACTTTTCCAGATGGCTGAATAAAGTTTCCAGGCTTTCATTTACCGGTGTTTTTCCTTCCATTATTTAAATCCTCCTCATAATTATATTCATAATTTGTTTATATTAAATTATTACACCTGCGATTCATAAAATGTTTCAATTTTTCTTCCTTCTGAACAATATTTTCCTTACGGGTTTTTTCAATGCGGTTTTTATAGTCTGATAAGCCAGACTTCCTACTGTCATACTTCCTTCAGCACGAAAATCCAAATCTAATACCTCCCGGGTAAAATCAGGATATAAACCAACTCTTGCATTAGGGATTATAGCCTTAATTATAGCTGCAGCACCGCTGACCATTCCCGTAAGTGACGGATCATCAAAGCCATAAGTTCCGTACAAATGAACATACTTCGGCTTCGCAATATTCAGAACCCTCTTGAAATATCCAAGAATTTCATTTATTACCGCCTTATCGGTAAGCTCCCTCAGTGACGGCCTTCTTTGCTCCTTCTTCTCCTTCTCCGCTTTTTCCGGCTTCTGCTCAGGCTTCTCCTTTTTTGTACCTGTTCCTTTGCTTTTCACATTATATGTATTCTTCCCCAATACTTGCAGGGTTATATCAAGGTCCTGCCCCTCTATTTCCGCATTTATCCCAAACAGCCGGCCTGCCCAGCTCAGGTTAAGCTGTGTCCTTAGCCCACCGGCAGTAAGAACCTGTCCTCTGTAATTAATGGGTATGATCAGCAGGAGAGCAGCCAAGCCCAGAAGAAAAAGCAGCACATATAGAAATACTTTAAAAATTATCAGCATCGGGTATACCCCCAAAACCTTCTGACTTCTTTTTTAATAAGATTCCCCGCGAATAAAAGTGCCCTCTTGGTTCCTTTGCTTACAGCCCTGCTTCCGGGAATAAACTTTATGTAATTCAGGGGATTGCCCATTATCCTGCCTCCCATCTTAACTCCACGGTCAAGCATATATTTTAGTTTTTCCCTTTTATTCAGCCCCTTCATGCAGTCGTCAACCAGTGTAGTTATCATAAGCCCCATGTCCACGGCCTTTGGCTCGTTATCGAAAAAGCTTTCCAATTCGTTTTCCAGAGCCATTAGAGTTTCAAGCTCATTTCTGCATTCACCGCAGTAATTTATATGCTCCTTTAAGAATATCAATTCCAGTGGGTCGATGGTGTTATCGGCATATTTCTGTATGATTTCTCTATCGAATCCGCAGCTCATTTCGCACCTCCCGGTTCCCATCCATTGCTTTTGTAAGTTTTTCCTTTAAAATGTTCCTCGCCCTGTGAATATTCGTTTTTACAGTACCGACAGGCTCTTTCAGGACTGCTGCTATTTCTTCATAGCTCAGTCCTTCAAAGTATCTGAGCACCAAAACCATTCTGTGCTTTGGCCTGAGTATCTTCAAGTTTTCTCTTATCAGCCTGCCCAGTTCCCTGTCAAAGACTTCGGATTCCACATCCTTTGAAGATGCAACTGTCTCTTCAAGAGTCTTATCCTCCTCATTCCCTGCATTCAAAGATATCGTATCATATCTGCATGTCCTTTTAAAGTTGAGGCATGTATTCACAGCAATTTTTCTAAACCACGGATGAAATGGCATTTTCGGGTCAAAACTTGAAATATTATTGAACACTTTAATATAAACCTCTTGGGCAATATCCAGAGCATCCTGCTCATTTTGCGCATAATTATAGCAAAGCTTATACAGATATCTCTCATACATCTTGAAAAGCTCTACGAAAGCAGACTTGTCATGCTTCTTGCACCGAGCAATAATGCCGGCTTCTACATGCACAGCACCACCTCCAGGTCATACAATACACTACACAAAAAACTAGAAAATGTTTCATTTTTTTCTGTTCATTTTTACTGTTAAAAATATATGAAAGGGTAAAGCTATATATATCGTAAAAAGATTTATCCACACAAAATCAGCTCAAACAACTAATAATTCATATGAAAGGATGACGCTTATGAAGGTTAAACAAATCATGACCACAGATGTCAGCACTGTTGCACCAAACGATACAGTTGTCAAAGCCGCATCAATTATGGATCAGCTTAATGTCGGTTCAGTTCCGGTAACTGACGGCAGCAGGGTTGTCGGAATAGTCACCGACAGGGATATAATACTTCGGGGAGTTGCAAAAGGTAAAAATCCAAGCCAGAAAATTTCTGAAGTAATGACCTCTGATATCAAATATGCTACTCCGGACATGGATGTCCACACTGTTGCCGATTTAATGGCTGAAAACCAGGTAAGAAGGCTTCCGGTTGTAGATAATGATAATCTTGTCGGCATCGTAGCAATTGGTGACCTGGCAGTGGAGAACATGTTTGAAAATGAAGCCGGTGAAGCACTTCACGATATTTCTATGGGAACCAGGCATTAATAATTACTTCCAATCTCCGGTTTTCCGGAGATTTCTTTCTCTGTACACCTTTTAATACTTAACTGCTGCAAGATGCTAGTATTATATTACCACTTATTTTTTCTATAATAAACCTCCAATATGTTTTATAAATATTCCGCGCTAATTTTGATATATAACAAATTCTGCCTTGCAGTTTCATTACTGCGGCATATGTTTGCATAAAATACGGAATATATTTTCAATAAATAATATTTTTTCAAAAAATGGGAATCATGTAAGTATTAATCATAGTACCTGAGAGGTGTGCTTTTTGCTTATAGTTTTTGTCAGAACACTGATTCTATATTCTTTAATAGTAATAGTACTTCGTTCTCTGGGAAAAAGACAAATCGGCCAGCTTCAGCCTTCGGAACTGGTTGTTGCATTGGTAATTTCAGATTTGGCGGCAGTTCCCATGTCAGATGTGGGTATCCCTTTAATTAACGGCATAGTACCTATTATCACACTTTTTATTATGGAAGGGCTTTTATCCTACATATCAATGAAAAGTGAAAGAGCCAGAGGACTGATAAGCGGTAAGCCCAGCATACTTGTGGAGAGAGGAACGATTATTGAGGAAGAGCTCAGACGGATAAGGTATAACATTAATGATCTCCTTGAGCAATTGAGGTTAAAGAATTTTTCCAGCATTGAGGATATCAATTATGCCATCCTCGAAACCAGCGGACAGCTCAGTGTTATACCAAAGGAAGAGAAAGAGCCGGTTACCTTGAAGGACATGAATTTAAAAGCCAAAACCCAGTACCTGCCTGTCACTGTTATAATTGACGGACGGATAATCTCCGATAACCTGTACAAAATCGGCCTGAGCAAAAACTGGCTCACAGATCAGCTCAAAAAAAACAATATCAAATCATCAAAGGATGTGTTCTTCGCATATTTAAACCCTGAGAGAAAGTTTGTATATCAGCTCCGGGGAAGCTCTACGAAAAAGTAATTTCAGAAAGGTGCAGTATAATGAAACCCTTGATAATAATAGTATTTTTTGTCATCTTAATTGTGGGCGGAGGTATGTTAACATTGCATGCCTTGAATTCCGAATCCCAAAGGCTTGATGCCAGTCTTTCATCCCTGGAAGAGGACATCAGAAATCAGAATTGGGACAGCGCATTGGAGAAACTTGATGAATTCCACAGTAAATGGGATAAGATAAGCTCATTATGGTCAATGCTTGTAGACCATTATGAAATTGATAACATAGAACTGCTTCTCTCACAGCTTGCTTCCTTCGTAAAAAATAAAAATAAGAATGATGCCTTGTCATGTGTTTCCTCATTAAAAACGCTTATTAAGCACATACCTGATAAGGAGTCTTTAAGCCTTAAAAACATTTTTTAATCAGTTTCTTCATATCAGAAGGGAGCTCAGCCGAAAAATCCAACATCCTGTTTTCTATGGGATGGAGCATTTCTATTTTATAGGCATGCAGTGCGTGTCTTTGAATTTTTTCCTGGCTTCCCCCATAAAGTTCATCCCCCAGCAGAGGATGTCCCAGTTGAGCCATATGTACTCTTATCTGATGTGTTCGTCCTGTTTCCGGCATAATTTCAAGAAGACTATAGTCCTCATACCTTTCAATTACTTTGTAATGTGTAACTGCCTCAGCTCCGTCATTTCTCACCACTCTTCTCATGGAATGAAGCCTTTCCCTTGCTATAGGCGCGTCAATAGTGCCTGAATCCGCCTCAAACACACCCTGAACAACCGCCAGGTATTTTTTTACCGAATTACTCTTGAAGTCTTGTCTGGACATAAGCTGCTGGACATGAGAGCTTTTTGCAAAAATTACAAGGCCGGAGGTATTTTTATCAAGCCTGTTTACCGGCCTTATGGTTATATTCTTGCCCTTTTCCATCCAATGGTACATGAGGCCGTTTGCCAGGGTGCCCATATAATGACACCCGGAGGGATGGGTTGGTATGCCTGCTTCTTTATTGATCACTATAAAATAATCATCTTCAAATACTATATCCAAGGGGATAAATTCAGGGAGTAAGTTCCCGGAGTTCCGGTCAGGAAACTCAAATTCCACCTTGTCCCCTGTTTTTATTATAACATCTGTATATGCTTTGCATCCGTTCACCTTCAGCGTACCGGACTTTTTTACTTTTACCAGGCCGTTTCTTGACATCATAAGCCTGTTTCTCAGGTAAACTCCCAGCTTTATGCCATCATTCTCCTTATCTACTATATATGTATTATGGCTTTTCATGTTCTTTTCACTCCAATTCAAGCCTGGACAAAAGCAACCGGATATCCTCCGGAAGCGCTGCATGAAGCTTAAGAATACTGCCTCCGACAGGGTGAACCAACTCCATGTCTGATGCGTGTAATGCCTGTCTTCCGATAATACGGCTTTCTCTTCCATATAGAATATCCCCTACAATAGGATGTCCCAGAAAGCTGAAATGGACTCTTATTTGATGAGTCCTGCCCGTTAGAAGCTCCAGGCGGACCAGGGAATGGCCCTTGCCCTTTTTTAATGTATCGTACACGGTAACTGCCTGCTGCCCGTCGTTTCTTACCTTTCGCCTTATGGAATCTGCTTCGTCCTTTCCAATAGGCTTGTCAATGACTCCCTTTTCCGGTTCAGCTATTCCTTCAACGACTGCTGTATAGAATTTTCTTATTCTCCCTGCCCTCATCATTTCATTAAGCCTGCCATGCACCAGCCCGTTCTTTGGAATCACAACAATTCCTGAGGTATTCATGTCCAGCCTGTTCAAAAGTCGCAGCGATGCTTCCTCGCCCTTTCCGGCAAATAATTAGCTGCCCCATTAAGCAGGGTTCCTGCCGGATGCCTGGGTGTGGGGTGCACCAGCATATATGAGGGCTTGTTAACCGCCAGGAGGTATTCATCTTCATATATTATATCTAGCTTGATATCTTCCGGAACTATATCTTTTCTCCCACCGCCAGGCAAATCAACTTCAAGAATATCCCCGTCCTTGACCTTCTCATCCCTGTATGCCGGTTTTCCGTTTATGCATACTCTTTTATCCTTGAAAAGCTTCTTTATCTGTCTGGAAGAAAATCCGAGAGATTCCGACATGTAAGCACCGACAAATACACTTCCTCCACTGTGCCTTATCTCATATTTGCTTTGCATTCCAACGTCCCGCTATGCTTAATTATTTGCTTTTGCTCTTAAATTATAGCATAAAAGAAAGTGTAAAAAAAATCGGCTTGCGCCGATTTCTTCGTTTTAGATTATTGGATTAGATGCTGTATAACATTCAGTTTTTACATTATTGGATTTTGCTTTTTGTATTACCTTGTTATTATCCAATGCTTTCTGAATCTTGAGCAACTTCTCCAACTTCTTATAGGACTTCAGGTTCGAAAGTAATACTTTATTATTATCCATAATTCCACCTCTTTCTTTCAAATTTGGTTGTGATAATAATAAATTTTTGCTTTCTCTCTTAATCGATACCCCGGATGATATATGAAGGTACTGTATACACAACCTAAATCTGTCACTTATACATTGTCACAATAACATCGAAGTTTTTCTAATTATATTATAACCTATTTTAATTGCAATTTCTTGCAAATAAACTCTGCTAAAACATGATTATTCATTCTAATCCACACCTATTCTTTATTATTCAAGATAGTCGGCAAAATTTACCGGAACTCTTCCGTATTCGGCTATTTTCCTTATGTGTTCATTTCAGTTTCCTTGAAGGCCTGCTTTGCCGGCGCACTTTTATACGTTATATATTAAGCAGTCTAGCCAGGGCAGGGTTTATCCCCAAGTTTTCCTTCAGACTCAGATACTCATCGTAGGTCTTTCTATTCCTGCTGCCCTTTTTGACAGCTCTAATCATCAAGTTCTTCGGAGTATCAAGGGGTGATATGTATTCGACTATGGAAACCTCATAGCCCATTGCTTCCAGAAGCAGTCCCCTGATGCCGTCTGTCAGGGCATCCGCTATCCTGGCCTTCAGCACTCCGTATTTTATTATTTCCTTAAAGGGCTTATATTCATATTGGCTGAGAAGCTCTCTGTGGCAGCACGGTATTACAACAATACCTCCGGCCTCGTACCTTACTCCTGCTGCAATGGCCATATCCGTAGCTACATCGCATCCATGCAGGCTTATTACTATATCAATCTTCCTGTCGGGCTGGTAATTCTGAATGTCAACCTGCCGGAACTCCATATTCCTGTAACCCAGGTTCTGTGCTATTCTCCTTGAGGATTCTATAACCTGTTCCGATATGTCAAGGCCTATGAAATAGCAGTTTTTCTTCAGCTTCTCCTTAATATAATAATTCAGTACAAAAGAAAGGTATGATTTGCCGCAGGCACAGTCAAGCACCGTAATACTGTCTTTATTTTTCTGATCCTTTATAAGTCCCTCAACAAGCTCTACAAAGTGGTCTATCTGATTATACTTCCTTATCATATCATTTTTTATCTTGCCTTCTGCAGTAAGGATTCCAATTTCCCTCAGTACGGCATCTGCTTCTCCCGCCTTGACAAGATAAACCCTGTTGGTCCTTGCGGTAACATCATCATGGAAGTTCTCCGGTTCCTGCTCTCTGTCCATGTATTTTACCTTCACATTATTCTTCTCGGTTTTGATAAGAATGCTGCTGCCTCTCTCACAATAATTTATTATACAATCGTCATATTCTTTTCCTGAGTCTATTATCATTTCAGCTAGCCGGCCGATTGCTGCCGTGGTTTTGGTCTTCCCGAACCGGAAGATCAGAAGGTTTTCCCGGATTTCGACCGTTGCTTTTGCGGACTTTCCTTCCTTTATATATTCTATATCCATTCCCTTAAAGAACAATATGTTTTCTTCAAGTCTGGATTCTATGCTCTTCAGTATATTTGCAAGTTTGTTTTCCAAAGATTTCTGCAACTATATCCCCTCCATTTCAAAAAGCGAAGAAACAATAAAAGCATCCCTCTGCTTAAGCCTGCTGCTGAACGACCTGCCCTTCAGATAGCTTATATCCTCATGTACTTCCTCAAAAATAACCTTATGGGCATGCAAAAATTGATGCTTCAGCCCGTATCTTTTCTTAAAAAATTCATTGGCTGCCTTATCACCGTATTTTACGTCTCCTGCAAGTGGATGGCCCAGGTACGAAAAATGGGCTCTTATCTGATGGGACCTTCCGGTCACGAGCTCTACCTCCAAAAGTGAAAACTGCCTGTCCAGTTCTTTTATGTTTTCTGATACGGCAAAGGTCCTGAAAAATGTATGTATCTGTTTGCCGTTTTCTTCTCCTTCCTCTCCGATAGAAACTATATTGCGGCCTTGGTCCTTCTTGAGAATTCCTTTTATCTCACCGCTTTTCTCCATTTTTCCCGCCACTATGCACAGGTACAGTTTTCTGATGCCTCTTTCTCTTATAGATTCGTTCACCGCTTTTAGAGTCTTATAGTTTTTTGCAATTATCACTATACCGCCGGTATTCCTGTCCAGCCTGTTGCATGCCGCAGGAGAAAATGTCCGGGATTCTGTGCCGCCCCCCTGCCTGTGAATATGGTATAATGCCCTGCCGATAAGCGTGTCGGTATCACCGGGTTTGTCAGGGTGAGTAAGCAAGCCTGCAGGTTTATCTGCAATCAGTATATTGGCATCCTCATATATCAAATCAATGCTTTTCATTGGTTTTTCATGAGAAAACTCCTTAATA
>JAAYQK010000058.1 GCA_012519325.1 Gracilibacteraceae bacterium
AATATTCTGAAATACTCTCATCTGCACTCATGACTTCCTTTTGAGTCCTGCCATTCTTGAATGAATATAATGCAGATAACGCAATATTGCTCCTCAGGATTGAAATAATATCCCCCACTACAGCACTGCCCGTAGGCAGATCTCCCGCTCCTCTTCCATACAGCATCAGATCTCCTACCGCATTTCCCTTTATGAAAATTGCATTAAAGGAATCATTTACATTTGCAATGGGATGATTCTGGGGAACCATTGCAGGATGCACTCTCAGTTCAAGCTTTCCTTCTGATTCCTTGCCTATTGCCAGGAGCTTTATTACATAGCCGAATCTGTTTGCATAATCAATATCAACAGCCTTTATATTACTTATTCCTTCTCTGTATATGGAAGAGAAGTCAATCTTTGTATTGAAGGACAAAGAGGACATTATTGCAAGCTTATAAGCTGCGTCATAACCCTCTACGTCAGAGGTGGGGTCTGCTTCCGCATACCCTTTTTCTTGTGCTTCCCTCAAAGCTTCATTGAAATCCATCCCCTCCCTTGTCATTCTGGTCAAAATATAATTTGTTGTTCCGTTGATTATTCCCACAAGCTTATTAATTCTATTTGCAGTAAGGCTCTCATTTATTTCTCTGATTATCGGAATACCTCCCCCTACACTGGCTTCATAATAAAAGAGTACTCTCTCCTGTTCCGCGGCCCTGAACAGCTCCTCCCCCTGCGTTGCCAGCAGCAGCTTATTTGCAGTCACTACATGTTTTTTGCGCTTCATTGCTTTCAAAATGTATTCCTTTGCAGGTTCAGTGCCCCCAATTAGTTCAATTATAATTTTTATGCTGGCGTCATTTATAATATCGTTAATATCCGTTGTAATAATCCCTTCCGGCACCTTGACTCCCCTGGGCCTTTCAGGATCTCTTACAAGTATTTTTGCAACCTCTATTTCACAACCGCATTTCCTTATAATTTCGTCCTTATTGGTATTTAATATGGTCCATACCCCTTGTCCCACAGTTCCAAATCCTAATAACGCTATTCTAACCTTTCCCATAATTACTTCATTCCTTTCAATTATCCTTAGTATCATCAGCTGGCGCAGAAAAATGCCCTATGCAGCTCATTCAAGGCTTTTTTATTGTCAGCCTCCTCTATCAGGCAGCAAATGGTCTTATGTGAATTTGCTATCTGCAATACATTTACATTATTGACTTCCAATGTTCTTACCAGCTTTGACATTACTTCCTGCATGCCGCTTATATTATTCCCTATAAGGAAAATCTTGCAGCAGTTGTTGATTATCCTATATTCTATATTCAGCTGCTTCAAAATGTTTTCAACCTCTACTGCGGCATCACTGTCCACTATAAAAACCTTCTGGTCCTGAATTTCACTTATTATATCAATGCTTATTTTTTTATCTGTCAGCAGCTTAGGAATATCCCCATCCTTGACAATAACCATAGCCTTGTTTGTCATACTTGTAACTCCCGTAAACAAATTGTCTTCGTATTCCACCAAGTTAGTGATTACAGTACCAGGGGCATCAGAAAAAGTATTTTTTACTATCAAGGGTATATTATTTTCCAAAGCAAATTCCACGGCACGGGGGTGGATAACCTTCGCCCCCTGGTACGCCAGTTGAAAAACCTCTCTATAATCAATTCTATCTATAATCCTTGCATTGGGTACAATGTTGGGATCAGCAGTCATGATACCGTCTACATCAGTATAAATTTCCACATATTCCGCATTTAATGCTTTCCCCAGCAGAGCTCCCGTCACATCACTGCCTCCCCTGCCTAAAGTTGTATAATCTCCTTCCTCTGTCATACCTTGGAATCCTGTAATTATTGGAATCAGTCCCTGTTCAAGCACCTTTAAGACCATTTCCGCTTCAACTTTTATTACACTGGCATTGCCAAAATTATCATCTGTTATGATTCCTGCATTTCCGCCTGTAAGAACCCTTGTCTTATATCCTCTTTCTGCAAAAGCCTCTGCCATCACAACCGCAGAAATAATTTCACCGCAGGACATAAGCAGATCAACTTCCCGTTTCTCTATTTTGCATTCTTTGTTATTTATCAGTGATAAAAGGCTGTCCGTGGCATAGGGGTCCCCTTTCCTTCCCATTGCCGATACCACCACAACAGGCCTGTATCCTTGTTCTACGGCACATATTACCTTATCTATCGCCATATTTCTTCCTTCTCTTGAAGCAAGCGAGGTGCCTCCGAATTTCTGTACTATGATCCTCATGATAATCCTCCTGGTTAAATATTTGTAACACAAGCCCCATTGTAATCGGACTTCAGCTCTTTAATAATCCATTTGTTTTCCAGCTTTGATAAAAAATCTTCCATCTGCCTGCTGAAATCCTTCTCTTCCTCTTTTAAGACAGCCATGATGGTGGGGCCTGCTCCGCTGAGAAACACGCAAAGGCTGTTTAATCTGTTGCACTCTTCCACTATTTCATTATAATTGCCTATCAGCCTGCCCCTGTACATCTCATGAAGCCTGTCTTTGCATGCCAGCTTCAGCATTTCAAAGTTTCCGTTTGAAATGGCCGCTATTAGAAGAGATACTCTTCCTACATTGTACACTCCGTCCTTGTATGGAATACTATCCGGAAGAACTGCCCTTGCTTCCTTAGTAGACAATTTAAAATCAGGAATTATTGCACAGAACTTCAAGCCTTTAGGCAGGTTTATTTTTTCACAATAAACCCGGCTTCCGTCTTTTACAGTTGCCGTCATCCCTCCAAAAAGTGCCGGAGCAATATTATCCGGATGCCCTTCTATCTCTGATGCAATCTCCAGTATCTCATTCTTGTTCAGGTTTCCTCTGCCGATTTCATTGGCTGCCAGCACCCCGCCCAATATGCAGGCTGCGCTGCTTCCCAGTCCTCTTGATATGGGTATGCCGCTTTCAAAGCTAATTCTTATACCCTTGTGCTTATTCTCGCATCCTATCTTCTCAAAGCATTTGCGCATTGATACATACACAAGGTTTTTTTCATTTCTGTAAGTTTCATCACACCCGTCAATGTATAGTCCGGATTCATTTTCTTCAATTTGAAAACGGTTATACAAATTTAATGCAATTCCCAGACAATCAAAACCCGGACCTATGTTTGCACTTGTCGCCGGTACTCTGACTTCTACCATAGCTATCATCTAATCCTCCATGATTTTATAAAATAATACAAAA
>JAAYQK010000059.1 GCA_012519325.1 Gracilibacteraceae bacterium
AAGAGAGGATGTCAAGGGTAAAATGAACTCCGCTGTGCTCCGCCCTTGACATCCGCGAACATAACTTGACAATATACAAAATATGGACTTACAAAATATGGGTGGCATTTAAATTTGCAATTTAGTGACGCTATCCTAGAGTATACTTTTTATTGACATAACAATACTATGGTTATATAATTAATTTATCTATATTTTAACGGTAATGATGAGGATAAGTAATATGTGGAGGCTTACGTGCACATGCAGCAGATGCATGTTACGGCCAGAGAGCCGGCGGAAGGTGCAAGCCGGCAGCCGATACTTATGAAATACACCTCTGAACCGCGGGCTGAAAGCATTGTTAGTAGGCCTTGCCGGAAGCTTCCTCCGTTATGACAGGGAAGAGAATATGTAAGTATTCTTGAGAGGGTTTTTGCAGGATGAATATTGCTGCAAAGCCAATTAGGGTGGTACCGCGAGCCATTCGTCCCTTTATGGACGAATGGCATTTTATTTATATATCAATTTCTGGAGGTGTTATTATGACAATGGTACCTAAATATAATGTATATGATGTATTAAAAGAAAGAGGTTTTATTCAGCAGGTTAATCATGAAGAAGAATTGAGAGAGCTTTTGGGGAAAGAGTGCATAACCTTCTATATTGGATTTGACCCTACTGCTGACAGTCTTCATGTCGGTCATTTTCTGCAAATAATAACTATGGCCCATATGCAGAAGGCCGGACACAGACCTATAGCCCTTCTTGGTGCCGGAACAGCAATGGTGGGAGACCCAAGCGGTAAAAGCGACATGAGAAAAATGCTAACCCTTGATATGATTGAGCACAATGCCGAGAATTTCAAGAAGCAATTTGAAAAGTTCCTGGACTTCAGGGAAGACAGGGCAATTATGGAAAATAACATGAACTGGCTATTGAAGCTTAATTATGTTGATTTCCTGAGGAATATCGGAGTTCATTTTTCAGTAAACAGGATGCTGAGTGCAGAATGCTATAAGAGCAGGTACGATAAAGGACTTACATTTCTAGAATTTAATTACATGCTCATGCAGTCCTATGATTTTCTGGAGTTATACAGAAAGTATGGTTGCAAGCTTCAGATGGGAGGAGATGACCAGTGGTCCAACATAATAAGCGGAACAGATCTTATAAGAAGAGTTGAAGGTGCTGACGCTTACGGGATGACATTTACACTGCTGACAACCAGTGAAGGGAAAAAGATGGGAAAGACGGAATCAGGAGCAATATGGCTGGATGGTTCAAAGACAAGTCCATATGAATTCTATCAGTACTGGAGAAACGTTGATGATGCAGATGTTGAAAAATGCCTTGCACTGCTGACCTTCCTGCCTATGGATGAAGTAAAGAGACTGGGCAGCTTGCCTGGTGAAAAAATAAACGAAGCGAAGAAAATTCTTGCCTTTGAGCTGACCAGGATGGTTCACGGAGAAGAAGAGGCTGTGAAGGCTCAGAAGACGGCAGAATCGCTGTTCGGAGGAAGCGGCGACTCGGAAAATATACCTACAACCAAATTGTCAAAAGAGCAATTGGATAAGGGTGTCAGCATAATAGATATTCTGGTTATGACCGGCCTCGCTCCTTCCAAAGGAGAAGGCAGGAGGCTTATTAATCAGGGTGGAGTATATGTAGAGGATAAGAAGGTTGAAAATATAGATTTGATTATCGGTACTGCTGACCTTAAGGATGGCAGGCTCATCATAAAAAAGGGAAAGAAGACATATCACAGAATAAAAATGGAGACTATCCCATAGTTTGTGTAAACCTCTTGGCTGATGTAGAATAAATACATCAACCAGGAGGTTTTAAAATGGGAAGAAGAAACGAAAGTCCGGAGAAGAAAAAGAGAAGAGCCTTGATAGCGGAG
>JAAYQK010000060.1 GCA_012519325.1 Gracilibacteraceae bacterium
GGATACAAAAGGCGCTCCTGTTATTTTGGAGTCAAACCCCAAATATGATAATCTATTGGGTAAAATCGAGTATGAGAGCAATATGGGAGTAGTTACAACGGATTTTACAAAGATAAAGGCAGGCTCTCTTCATCAAGCCAACGGAGGCTATATAATAATCAACATGTCCGACCTGACGAGAAATCCTGAAAGCTGGGAAGGAATAAAAAGATCCATAAAAACGGGGAACATAACTATTGAAAATATATTCGCAATGTCGGGTATTGTATCCGGAGGCATAAAACCGGAGCCTATACCTTTGAACGTAAAGGTTATTCTTGTAGGGAGCCCCTATGTATATCAAGCCCTTTACACCTACGATGAAGACTTCAGGAAGCTTTTTAAAATCAAGGCGGATTTTGATACGGACATGAACGACAGCAAGGAGAACTGTATGAAATATGCCAGTTTTATAAGTTCTCAATGTGAGGAAAACGGGCTTATGCATTTCGACAGGACCGCCGTAGCAGCTGTAATAGAATATAGCAGGAGGCTGGCAGAGCATAAGCACAAGCTTTCTACAAGATTCAACGACATCATTGAGATATTATATGAGGCTGATGCCTGGGCAAGAATATCAGGAGAGCAGGTAGCAACAGGCAGCCATGTAAAAAAGGCAATTGAGCAGAAATGGTACCGCTCAAGCAGAATAGAAGAAAAGATGCAGGAACTGATTGATACGGGGGTAGTGCTTATTTCTACGGAAGACAAGGTTGTGGGGCAGGTCAACGGGCTTTCGGTCATGAATATCGGCGATTACACCTTTGGAAAGCCCAGCAGGATAACAGCAACCACCTATGCCGGAGAAAAAGGCATAGTCAACATAGAGCGGGAAGTTGAAATGAGCGGAAGCATCCATGATAAAGGGGTATTGATACTTACCGGTTACCTTGGGGACAGGTTCGCGCAGGATTTTCCCCTGACAATATCAGCAAGCATATGCTTTGAGCAGCTTTATGACGGCGTTGAAGGGGACAGCGCATCCAGTACCGAATTGTATGCCCTGCTGTCAAGCCTGTCTGAGCTGCCGATAAAGCAATATATTGCAGTCACCGGCTCGGTTAACCAGAAGGGTGAGATACAGCCCATAGGCGGTGTGAATGAAAAAATTGAGGGCTTCTTCTATACATGCAAGGCCAGAGGCCTTAAAGGAAATGAAGGGGTCATGATGCCCTGGCAGAATGTTGCCAACCTTATGCTGAAGGATGAGGTTATAGAGGCTGTCAGAGAAGGCAGATTCCATATATATCCTGTGAAGACCATTGATGAGGGCATAGAAATTCTTACCGGCATGGCTTCCGGAACCAGGGATGAGAGTGGAAACTATCCGGAAAATACGGTATTCTATATGGTACAGAAGAAAATTGAGAAGTTTGCAAGAATTGCCGAAGAGTTCGACGATTGTGAGCAGGAGCGCAGGGGATAGGTGCCAGGTGAGAAAAGAGGAGGTTTAAGGATGAGGAAGAGTATAATCAGAGATATTAACATGGCTGAGTCCGGCCGCAGGAAGATAGAATGGGTAAAGGGCTATATGCCCGTACTGTCTGCCATTGAAAAGGAATTTATAGAAGAACAGCCCTTTGCAGGCAAAAAGATAGTCATGTCAATACACCTTGAGGCAAAGACGGCATATCTTTCCAAGGTACTGAAAGCAGGAGGGGCAGAGGTTTCGGTCACCGGAAGCAATCCACTTTCCACTCAGGATGATGTTGCGGCGGCGCTGGCGGAGGACGGGCTCAATGTATATGCATGGCATAATGCTACTCCTGAGGAATATAACCGCCATTTGAATGCAGCTTTGGATATAGGCCCCCATATAGTCATAGATGACGGGGGTGATCTGGTGCATCTTCTGCATGGCGAAAGGCAGGAGCTGCTCCCGGACATAAAGGGAGGCTGCGAGGAAAAAACTACGGGGGTATTAAGGCTTAAGGCAAGGGAAAGAGAAGGCCTTCTCAAGTTCCCTATGATTGCAGTTAATGATGCTTACTGCAAGCATCTTTTTGACAACAGGTACGGTACAGGCCAGTCGGTATGGGACGGAATTATGAGGACCACAAACCTTATAGTTGCCGGAAAGAACGTAGTGGTAATAGGCTACGGATGGTGCGGTAAAGGTGTGGCTATGAAGGCCAAGGGCCTTGGAGCAGATGTCATAGTGTGCGAAATTGACCCCATAAAGGCTATTGAGGCATATATGGACGGCTTCAGAGTGATGTCAATGGATGACGCAGCATCCATAGGAGATTTCTTTATAACTGTCACCGGCTGTAAAAAGGTTGTAACCGGAAAGCACTATAAGGCTATGAAGAACGGAGCGGTGCTGGCCAATGCCGGCCATTTCGACGTTGAGATCTGGAAGCCCGATTTGGAATCTCTCAGCCGCGAGAAAAAAATTATGAGAAGAAATATAATGGGATATGTAATGGAGGACGGAAGGATAATAAACCTTCTGGCGGATGGAAGGCTTGTGAACCTTGCCGCCGGAGACGGGCATCCTGCCGAAATAATGGATATGAGCTTTGCACTGCAGGCTCTTTCCGCAAGATACATCAGCCTTAACAAAGAAAAGCTTGAGAACAGGGTATATAAGGTGCCGGAGGAAATAGACAGAAAAGTGGCGGATATGAAGCTTAAGGCATTAGGAATAAGGATAGACAGGCTTACAAAGGAGCAGGAAGAATACCTGAGAGGCTGGGGCGAATAGTATATGGATATATTGCTGAAAAACGCACAGATTATAACCCTTAATGATAATGATGACGTAATACCGGAAGGCAGCATTGGAATACGGGACGGCAGAATTGATTACACAGGAGAAGCCAACAGGTGCCTGGAAGCAGAATATTCAAAGGTTATTGACTGCAGAGGAAGGACGGTTATGCCCGGCTTTGTAAATGCCCATAATCATCTTGCAATGACAATGTTCAGAAACTATGCCGATGATATGAAGCTTATGGATTGGCTTTTTACAAAAATATTTCCCATGGAAGACAAGCTGACTGATGAATCGGTGTATTGGGGCAGCCTCCTTGCCATGGTTGAGATGATCAAAAGCGGAACAACAACCTTTGCCGATATGTACTTCTTTATGGAAAGCACTGCCCGTGCGGTTTCCGAGTCCGGAATGAGGGCTGTGCTGTCCAGAGGGCTCCAGGGGGAATCAGGAGAAGAGGAGCTGGATTACAGGCTTAGAGAAAATGATGAACTGTTCAGAAAATACCATAACAGCCATAACGGACGCATAAAGGTGATGCTGGCTCCCCACTCGGTATATACCTGTTCTGAGGCGTATTTGAGGAAGGTGGCGGCAAAGTCCCTGGAGCAAGGGATACCTGTACAGATACATCTTTCGGAGTCAAAGGAAGAGGTGAAGACCTGCGTCGAAAAATTCGGCCGGTCACCGGTGAAGTACCTTGAGGATCTGGGGCTTTTGAATGATAGAACCGTGGCAGCACACTGCGTTGCAGTTGATGATGCCGATATGGATATTTTAGCTTCCCGCAAGGTAAATGTGGTGCATAACCCGGGGAGCAATATGAAGCTGGCAAGCGGAGCAGCACCGGTTTTTAAGATGCTTTCAAGGGGCATAAACGTATGCCTGGGAACGGATGGGGCTTCCAGCAACAATAACCTGGATATGTTGGAAGAAATGAGGCTGGCAGCATATCTGCAGAAAATACTTGCTGATGACCCTACGGTTCTGCCGGCGGATACAGTCATGAGGATGGCAACTTCAAGAGGAGCCAGGGCACTGGGATTTGAAGGCCTTGGCAGCATTGAGACAGGGAAAGCCGCAGATATGATTGTTCTGAATACCGAGAAGGCTCATTATTATCCGAAGTATAATATAAAATCCGCAATTGTTTATTCCGGAAACTCCGCAGACGTGGAGACGGTAATAATTGACGGCAGTTTGATTATGGAAAACGGGCATCTTGTGACTCTTGACGAGGAAAGGATACTTTATGAAGCCCAGAAATGTGCATTGAAGCTGTGCACGTCAGGAAAAGATGTCCGGCATGAGGAAACATAAATGTCATCCTGAATGCAGCGAAGGATGTAAAAAGTATTCTTTGCCGCACTCAGAATGAAAGGCGAAAGGCGGTTTGTTATAATGCATAATTTGACACAAAACAGGGAATTGGCAGATTTATTATTTCCGGATATCCAAAAGACGCCGGAATACTACGAACTGTTATATCCTAAGAGGCAGCTGGAGGAGGGAGCAAAGGTAACCAGATTTGCCCCCAGCCCCACAGGCTACGTTCACATGGGAAGCTTATACGCATCTCTTGTGTCTGAAAGGCTGGCCCATCAGAGCAATGGAGTATTTTTCCTGAGAGTTGAGGATACGGATAAAAAGCGCGAGGTTGAAGGAGGAGTTTCCAATATTATAAGGGCCCTTTCCAGATTCGGCATCAGCTTCGATGAAGGAGTGACGGATGTTGACGATGAGAAGGGCAGCTACGGGCCATACAAGCAAAGTGAAAGAATGGGAATATATAAGGCTTTTGCAAAACACATGGTGGAAAAAGGGTTTGCATATCCCTGCTTTTGCTCCGAAGAAGAGCTGAATAAAATAAGAAGCCGGCAGGAAGAGAATAAAATAACTCCCGGTTATTATGGAGAATATGCCGTGCACAGGAATTTCACACTAGAGCAGGTAAAGGAAGAGCTTTCCCGGGGCAAGCCCTTCGTGCTGCGTGTAAAAGTGCCCAACAATCCTGAAGGCAGATTCGTTTTCAAGGACCTTATAAAGGGCGATGTGGAAATGCCTGAGAATTTCCAGGATATTGTGCTTTTGAAGTCAGATGGGCTTCCTACTTATCATTTCGCCCATGTGGTGGATGACCACCTTATGAGGACCACCCATGTAATAAGGGGTGACGAGTGGCTGTCTTCAGCTCCTCTGCATGTACAGCTTTTTGAAATGCTTGAATGGGAAAAGCCGTATTTTGCGCATATCTCTCCGATAATGAAAATGGAAGGTTCCTCTAAAAGAAAGCTCAGCAAGAGAAAGGATCCGGAGGCTGATGTAAGCTTCTATCATGAACAGGGCTTTCCAAGTATTTCTGTAATTGAATACCTTGTAAATCTGATTAATTCTAATTTCGAGGATTGGAGAAGGGACAACCCCGGGTCTCCAAATACCAGCTTCAAAATTGAGCTGGAAAGAATGAGTGTAAGCGGTGCTATGTTTGATATAGTCAAGCTTACGGATATGAGCAAGGATATTGTCGCCCGGATGACGGCAGAAGAGGTTTATGACATGTCGCTGGAATGGGCGGAGGAATACGATTCTGAACTTTGGGCACTTCTTTCAAAAGATGAGCAATATGCCAAAGGAATATTCAGTATAGACAGAGGCGGTGAAAAGCCCAGAAAGGACATTGCAAAATGGTCGGATGTGAAACCGTATATATTCTATTTCTTTGATGAGCTTTTTGAACGGGATGTGGCAGAGGGGTATAATTTTCCTGATACAATACCTGCCGATGAGGTTAAAAGGCTTATAAGGGAATATGCAAAGGTTTATAATCATTCCGACAACAAGGATATGTGGTTTGACAGGGTAAAGGAATTCTGTGAGGCAATGGGCTACTCAAAGAATGTGAAGGCCTTCAAGAAAAATCCGGGAGCCTATAAAGGACATGTGGGAGATGTTGCCGGAGTTATAAGAGTGGCTGTGACCAATAGGAGGAATACTCCGGATCTTTATGAAATCATGCAGGTTATGGGTGAAAAGAAGGTAATTGAGCGATTCAACAAAGTCATTAACAGATAATATTTGAAGAATAATGCGACGCGGGGATACGGGGGACACGGGTGAGGACACGGGGGACACGGGGGGGACACGGGGACGCGGACACGGGGAC
>JAAYQK010000061.1 GCA_012519325.1 Gracilibacteraceae bacterium
AGCAGACGATACGTAAAAAAAGTTCTGTCCGGGATTTCCCTGCAGGTCAATTCCCTTATTATGCCGTGCATTAAATGCTTCTGTAAACCCCTTTGCAAACTCGTTCAACTACAGGGGAATACCATACTATCTTAATAAGCTGAACGAGTTTGCAAAGGGGTTTACAGAAGCATTTAATGCACAGCATAATAAGGGAATTGACCTGCAGGGAAATCCCGGACAGAACTTTTTTTACGTATCGTCTGCTGAGGAAATAAATTGTATAAATTTTGATGTGAATCCTGATATTGTGGCAAATCCCAATACCATAGCCGCTTCATCCGAAGGAAACGGGGAGAGCAATAATGATAATATTAAGCTGCTTATCGAGCTTCGTGAATTTAAAGGTATGTTTGATACATTAATCGGTACCCCGGATGATTTTATAAAATCGATTCTTTCAGCTCTTGCTGTTGACAGCAATCACGCGAAAAGGATGACTACAAACTCACAGGCATTGGTGGATCAAACATATATCAGCCGCCTGTCGGAGTCGGGGGTATCCCTGGATGAAGAAATGGCGAACATGGTAAAATTCAGGCAGGCATATAATGCTTCAGTAAGAATGATAACAACCTTGGATGCCATACTTGATACAACTGTGAACAGATTAGGATTGGTAGGAAGATAATGGGGTGATGGTATGAGAGTTACAAATGCTATGATGATTAATAATCTGATGAGGAACTTGAGCAAAAATCTCGGCAGAATGGAAAAGACGCAGAGAAGCCTTTCCTCGGGCAAGAGGTTTGTCAATCCTTCCGATGACCCTATCGGTGTATCCAGAAGCCTGAGGCTCAATACCGAAGTGGCAACAATGAATCAATATAAAAGGAATGCGGATGATGTGCTGTCATGGCTGGGCACTACCGAGATGGCCGCAAGCAATATCAATGAAGTCCTGAAAAGGGCAAAGGAGCTTGTAGTCCAGGCTGCCAGCGAGACAAACTCAATAAATGAAAGATTATCAATTGCTGAGGAAATTAAAGAACTTAGGAACCAATTGATACACATAGCCAATACAACCTATGCGGGAAGCTATCTGTTTTCCGGCTTTAAGACGGACAAGCCCCTGTTGACGGAGGATGGAAGGTATGATTTGGGAGGAGGCACAAGCAAGCTTACTTTTGATGAAATAATTCAAATAAACATCGGTGTGGGAGACAGGATCGGCGAGAATTTTGTGGGTCAGAGGCTTTTCGGATATTATGACGACGCTGCTGCTGTTGAAGCCGATCTGAATCTGTCTGTTGCAGATTCGCTGGCAAATAGGCAGAGTATGAAGGGGAAGCATCTGGAAGCGTCGGCTACTAACCCTATTAATGGACCAATTTCTTTTGAGATGACTCATAATAGCACAACTATCACTATAAATCTCGCAGGCTCTTATGATAGCTTAGGTGATTTGGAAGCTGCTATTACAGCACAATTGGGCGCTTTTGGCGGAGATGTAACTGTAGCTGTAGTGGATAATAAGCTGG
>JAAYQK010000004.1 GCA_012519325.1 Gracilibacteraceae bacterium
AGAGCCTGTACGGCATTATGGGATGCCGGCATACCGGGAAAAGCCGAGGTTCCGGCAGAGCTTATATGGTATTTCCCTTCCAGTCCCGACTCAAGCAGTGAGTGCCTCAAGAGCGCTTCAGCCATGCTGCTCCTGCATGTATTGCCGGTGCAAACAAACAAAATTCTTTTCATGATCTACACCTCAATAATGTTAAAACCTGCTGCTTTCTTCATTCTGTTCATTACAGCCATACCCAAATGGCTTTCATCAAAAGCCTCCGCAAGAATTATATCTACACCTATTTTATCAAATTCCCTGAGCTTTTCAAAAATATTCGATGCAATAACCCTTGCATCCAATCTGCTTCCAAGAGAAAGTACCTTGCAGGCCTTATAATAGCCTGCAGTCTCATCAGAGGCCAGCACTCCCACCTTCATTCCCCTGGAGGAATACTCCGTCGCCAGCTCCTGTATCTTCATTTTTACATTGTTCAATTCCCCGTTTACTATAATCATATCCGCATCCGGGGCATAGTGAGTATATTTCATCCCCGGAGCTTTTGGAATTTTCTTGTCTCCTACTTTTCTCCCGCAGACTCTCACAGGGCCCAACAGGATTTCAAGCTCTTCCAGGGTCAGGCCCCCAGGCCTTAACAACACAGGCATATCCCCGCTCATATCCAGAATCGTTGATTCAACGCCAACCCTGCATTTAGACCCGCATAATATCATATTCACCTTGCCCTTCATATCCGCAATCACATGCTCAGGGGTTGTGGGACTCGGCTTTCCTGAAATATTCGCACTTGGTGCGGCAATGGGCAGTCCGGATCTTTCAATAAGCTCCAAAGCAATCCTGTTGTCGGGCATTCTTACTGCAATAGTGTCCAGGCCCGCAGTCACCTCGTCGGGCACCTTTCCCGATTTCTTAAAAATCAGTGTCAGAGGCCCCGGCCAATATTTATCAATAAGGAGCCCAGCTTCAGCCCTTAACGGGCTACCGATAAGGTAAAGCAGCATATTCATAGAGGAAACATGAGCAATAAGGGGATTGTCATTAGGCCTCCCTTTGGCGGCAAAAATCTTTTTTACCGCTTCCCCCGACAATGCATTGGCTCCCAGGCCGTATACCGTTTCGGTGGGAAATACTACAGTGCCGTTGTTTCTAATTACATTTGCAGCCCTGTCAATTATATCAAAATCAATGTTGTTTTCATCCAGAAAAAACACTTCCGTTTTCAAAATAACTCCTCCGGTAATTCCTTTGTATGCCTGTATTATGATTTATAAGCAAGCTTATTATTACGTATAATACATGCTCTCTCGCAGCAAAAAAAATATGCTTTTATGTCCAAATACATAATAGCACAGCAGATTGCCATATACAACTTTCAGAATTCATGTTCAGAGGTTGGCTGATATGATTATTCCGCACATAATGCCGATAATCATACCTATTGTAGAAATTCTTCCCTTATAAATATTCTGAGTTTTCGGTATCAGTTCCCCGCAGGTTATATACAGCATAGCACCCCCTGCAAAGCTCAGGCACATGCATATGAAGGTATCTGATATTTCCCCCAGCAGCTCCCCGACAAAGGCTCCAATGCCCATGGGTATCCCCGCAAGCACTGTATAAAACAATATCTTCAGCCTGTTGATACCTCCCATTTTAAGCGGTGCTGCCATTGCAACGCCCTCCGGCATGTCATGGAGGCCTATTACAACAGCAAGGCCCAAACCCAGATAATCACTGGCAGCAAAGCCGGATCCCACAGCAAGCCCCTCGGGAAAGTTATGTATTGCAATTCCGATGCCAAGTAGTATCCCGCTTCTTACAAAATCAAAATCACTGCTGAATTTCTGGCTTACCCTTTCCGGGATAAACTGCTCAATTACCAGAATCATCCCCACTCCCAGCACTATGCCCAAAAGGCTGAGGAATACGCCCCCCATTCCGAAGGCTTCAGGAAGCAAGTCGAAGCATACAACCGATATCATAATACCGCTGGTAAACCCAAGAAGAACAGCCATGAACCTTTTTGTAGGGTTTCCAAGAAATATTGTCAATATACCGCCAAGACCGGTACCTATCATCCCGCATAAAAATCCTATGCAGGTAACAGCAAAAAGCCTGCTCACTCTATAGCCTCCAATTAATAAAACTTCTATATATTTATATTCATCAGGGAAGGTTATAGAACGGAGCACTAAAAATGAGACATGGGGGGACATGGGGACGTGAAACGTCCCCATGTCTCACATTAGAGTATATTTTGATAGTTTTGCGTGCCATAGAGAATACGCATTACTACTACCTGCTTGTCAATCTCGTTG
>JAAYQK010000062.1 GCA_012519325.1 Gracilibacteraceae bacterium
TACATAAGCTCAGGCTGTTCTTCACCGGAATAATATTTGCCGGCAGTCTTCCCGTAATCTTCAAGTAAAGCGGCATATTCTTTTCTTATGGTACTCTCCTTTGACAGGATTTCCCGCATCCTCATATACTCTTCTTCATAACTGGCTTTTTCCGCTTTCATCCTTTGTATTTCGAGTTCCTGCGGAGTAATAACATATTTATGGAACAGCCACATCATAGTAACTACAGCCAGCAGCAGAAGGAGGCTTTTTTCCTTTGTGCTGATATTCAGGCCGCTTCCAGGCTTATTGTTTCCCAGTTTCAGCTCCACCCGGCATTTCCCCCTTTAAATCGATATCCATATAAAAGCTGTAATATCCGTTTTCGTCAGTGACCTGTGATACAAAAACCTTCTCCAGTCCTTCAGCCTCCCGCAGATTATGCTCAAATTGGGCTATGGACTCCTTATCCTTTGATTTCCCCTCAATCTTGATGCTTTGCTGATTCATCAGCATTGCATCAAGGAAAAGCTCGGGAGGAGTATTAACCCTTATAGCTTCAAGTAAAAGTTCATTTATCGTATCCCTGCTGTCAATGTATTTATCCAGGGCATAAAGCCCGGACAAATCCTCCTTCAGCAAAGCCGCTTCCTTTTCCATGGCTATTATTCCTTCAAGCCTCGGTTCCTTCCTGACTGCTTCCAGTTCGGTATTTAAGGCAATGATTTCTTTGCCCAGCTTTCTTATGGAAAAATAATTAAATGCACCATAAGCTATAATACCAATCAAAACCAACACTGCCAAACCTTTAATAAATATCACCGGTTTTTCAATATCCTTTTTTACCCTCTTACTGTTATAGGAAGAAAAAAAATTCATATCGTTCATATCATCATACCCCATTGTCCCTGATTAATGCTCCTGCGCAGTTAGCATATGCATTTATATCCCCATCCGGATGAATCCTGCTTGTGCTAACCAGCACCGAAGCCGGAATATTGAAATATCCTGAAAACAAGTTTTCAATCCCTCTTATCCTCGACAAACCGCCGTAAAGAAGCAGTACTTCCACTCTTTTTTCCTGTTCCCTGGAAGCTTAGTATCTGAATACCTTGTCTATCTTGTCCATTATACCTTCTATGCTTGTCTTGACGATGTTTGTATATCTGTTTTGCTCGGAATAGCCTTCCTCAACCATACTTACATCAATAATCCCCTGTTTGCAGGCCTTAATTTCCTCGCCGCTCAAACCTGTGAGGCTTGAGATGTTTTTGTCCAGGCTTTGCCCTCCGCTGTCAATAGCCCTGTTTAATTTAGCCTTGCCCTCGCTGATAATTGTCACATAGGAACTGCTGTAACCCAGGTCTATAGCCGCAATGGTCTTATCCTGCGGATACAGGCTGCCGTTTACACTGCCGGCATGGTTCAGGAATTTCCATATGCTATTGGATTGATAATCCATTACCTCCGGCTTTAAGCCCAGCTTCCTCACAAAATCATAATGCGTTTCCACCAATTCCTTTGGCACCGCTGCCACCAGCACATTCAGCTTTTCCTTCCCGTCTTTCGTAATCCTCTCTACCGCCTTATGCTGAATTACGTATTTGCTGAAATCCATAGGCAGGTGTTCTTCCATCTGGTAATGCAGCAGTCCTGCTATATCCTTGCCGGACAACTTCGGAAGAAGTATTTCCCTTGTCAGTATTGCGGTGCTTTTTACGGTTATATGGCAGGTGCCTCCTGAAATATTGTTTCTTGCCAATTCCTCCCTGACAGCAGCTGCCAGCTTGAATTCGTCCTCAATATAGCCATTGTCGTAGGTATTTGGCGGAGTTATGA
>JAAYQK010000063.1 GCA_012519325.1 Gracilibacteraceae bacterium
CGCACATAAACCCAACCTCCTGTTGGTATGTGCTGGATTTACCTCACGTAAATCCCACGGATTTTACTGCGCATCTTCTCTCGATTCTGTTGCCCAAAGCCAATAAGTGCTCGCTGTTATACAAGGCCAGTGCTCCCTATGAATAATACTCCATAAGAGAATTATATAGTATAGCAGCAATATTAAGGAAATTCAGATAACAGAGTGGAGAACATCTTCCCCTACAGCTGGAGTACTTCACAAACCAGTATAAATTAAGGTATGGAGGACTTGAAATATGAGTCAGAAGCTTTTGAAAAATATTGACCTTATAGTCACATTCAACGACAGGGATGAAACCTTTGAACACTGCGACATATTGATTGACGGGCCTGCTATAAAAGAAATAGGCAGCAACCTGGGCTCTGAGGAAGACACTGAAGTAATAGACTGCAGCGGATTAACGGCACTGCCGGGTTTTGTTAATACTCATCACCACCTCTATCAGACCTTGTTCAGAGGTATCAGAGAAGTTCAGGAGCAGCCGCTTTTTCCCTGGCTTACAGGACTGTATGAATTCTGGAAAAACATAACCCCTGAGGCTGTTTACTATGGGGCACTGGTGGGCTTTTCGGAGCTTTTGCGCACCGGCTGTACTTTGACCTCCGACCATCATTATGTCTTCCCGAAAAATCAGCCTGAAACACTCATTGATGACCAGATAAAGGCAGCCGGGGAAATAGGTATAAGATTTCACGCTACAAGGGGCTCCATGTCTCTTGGCAGGGATATGGGGGGACTGCCTCCTATGGAGGTTGTACAAAAAGAAGAAGCAATTCTTTTGGACAGTGAAAGGCTGATAAACCGGTATCATGACAGCAGTACCTATTCAATGCAGAGGGTAGCCCTGGCGCCATGTTCCCCCTTCTCAGTGACCAAGGAGCTTATGGTACAGACAAAGAATCTTGCAAGAAAGAAGGGTGTCATGCTTCATACCCATCTGGCAGAAACACTTGACGAGGAAAAGTTCTGCCTGGAGCGTTACGGCAGGAGGCCTTTCGAACTGATGGAGGATCTTGAATGGGTCGGGGATGATGTGTGGTTCGCCCATGGTATATATCTGAATGATGAAGAGGTAAAAAGGCTTCAGGGTTCAGGCATAGCTCACTGCCCATCTTCCAATATGAAGCTTTCAAGCGGTATATGCAGGACAACGGAAATAGTTCGTGCGGGTGGGAAGCTTTCCATAGCCGTAGACGGAAGCGCAAGTAATGATGGCTCAAATATGTGGGAAGAAGTAAGAAGAGCTTACCTTCTTAATCACTTGAAATACGGGACTGAGGGACTTACAGCATATGAAATACTTAGAACGGCTACAAGAGGCGGCGCAGAGGTGTTGGGACGGGATGACACCGGACGCCTGGATATAGGAAAAGCAGCGGACATTGTTTTGTTTAACCTGAAAGGCATAGAGTATTCCGGCTGTCATGACCCGCTGGTATCTCTTGTTTGCCTGGGAAATACCAGTCTGGTTGATATGACAATAGTAAACGGCAGAGTCGTAGTCAAGGACGGAAAGCTTACGACAATAGATTCTGAAAAGGCAGCAGCAGCTGCACACCGGACAGCAGCAGATATAGTGAAAAAGCAAAGAAGCATAACAAATAAGAATTAAAGGAGAGGGAGGAGATAAAATGCTACTGGTAGGGAACGGCAAATTAATCACAAGGAATGAAGAGATTCCTATTATTGAAAATGGCTGTGTGGCAATAGACGGCAAAAAAATAGCTGAAGTAGGGCTGACAGAGAAGCTTAAAGAAAAATATGCCGGGGCAAGGTTCATAGATGCAAAAGGCAAGCTTATCATGCCGGGTTTCATCAACACCCATATGCATTATTACAGTACCTTTGCCAGAGGTATAGCCAACGACAGCCCTCCGGCCAAAAAGTTCTCTGATATATTGAAAGGCTTATGGTGGAGGCTTGACAAAGTGCTGACCCTTGAGGATGTATACTATAGC
>JAAYQK010000064.1 GCA_012519325.1 Gracilibacteraceae bacterium
CAAGGAGAGGTATTATACTATGCAAAGCTTTGGAATCCCACAAGGCATGAGGGATATTCTCACTGATGAAAGCGGCAGAAGGGCCATACTGCAGGAAAAGCTGCAGCACTACATGTATTCTTGTGGCTTCGGACGTGTCGAAACACCCCTTTTTGAATATTATGAGCTGTTTTCCGGTGGAATATCTCCGGTGGATGATGAAAGTATTGTAAAAACAATAGACAGAGATGGAAGAGTTGTGGTTTTGAGGCCTGATATGACAATTCCGACAGCCAGGATCGCTTCCACAAAGCTTAAGGGACAGCAGAAGCCCTTGAAGCTGTTTTATATGGGAAATGTGTACAGGGCGGACAAAAAAAACCGGGGCGCAGGAAGGGAATTCTGCCAGGTAGGGGCGGAAATATACGGATGTTCAAGCAAGTGGCTGGATATAGAGACCCTTGCCATGGCAAAGGAAAGCTTCAGGGTGGTCGGAATCGAGGATTATAAAATAGATATAGGACATGTAGGCATAATTAAAGGTGTTTTCGAAGGGATGAACTTACCGGAACATAAGAAATCACACATCATCTCACTGATAAGTGAAAAGAATCTGGTGGAACTTGAAAATGAGGTATCCGGTCTTCCGTTGAGCAGCAGGGACAAGGAGACAATCTGCAGGCTTCCGTGTCTTTTCGGAAAACCTGAGGATGTTTTTAATAGTATTGATGAAATCACAATCAATGAGACGGTAAAGGAATCCGTTGATTACCTTTTGCAGATATTCGGGAAGTGCAGGGACCTGGGCCTGGGGCCAAATATAATAATGGATGCGGGTATGACGGGGAATATGAAATACTACACCGGACTGATTTTCAAGGCATATGCCCGGGGAGCCAGTGATGTGGTGATTTCGGGAGGCAGATACGACGGACTGCTTAGGGAAATGGGCTCGGAGGATGCTGCCTCAGGCTTTGCCATATATGTAGACAGCATGCTTGAAGCTGCTGCGGAGAAGCTCCGGGATAAGAGAAAGCGCAGAATACTGGTGATATTCGATGACAGCAGGTTTATTGAAGCCCTGGGATATTCCGAGGACTGCAGGAAGAAAGGGATATGGGTAAGCTTGGTGAATCGCGGTGATATATCGGATCCGGAGCAGTATTGTAGAGAATATGAGTATGATGAAATAGCGAATTTTGAGTAAGGAGTGGCGTAAATGTTAAAAATAGCTGTGGCAAAAGGCAGGGTTGCCAATAAGGTGAGTGAACTTCTGCTTGATACAAGTGATTACAGGGATATAATCGATTTAAGCTCCAGGAGACTTGTTTTTGTTGACAAAAACAAAGAAATAACATTTTTCCTTGTAAAGCCCTCCGATGTTCCAGTATATGTGGAAAGCGGAGCGGCAGACATAGGGATCGTAGGGAAGGACGTACTTATGGAAACCGGGAACTCTTCCTATGAAATAATGGACTTGAAAACCTGCAGCTGCAGGATGGTGCTGGCAGGCCCTTCTGAGAACAGGGATGTAAGGCCTATAGTCAGAAGAATCGCAACCAAATATCCCAAAATAGCAGAGGAATATTTCAAGAAAAAATCAGAGCCTGTGGAAATAATTAAGCTGGATGGTTCCATAGAGCTTGCTCCCATTGTGGGACTATCCGATGCAATAGTCGATATAGTCGAAAGCGGAAAAACCCTGAGGGAAAACGGACTTATAGTGTATGAGAATATTTGCGATATAACTGCAAGAATGATAGTGAACAGGGTCAGCTATAAAATGAAAAACAAGAGCATAAACATCTTCGCATCAGCTGTTGGTGAAGCTATTGAAGGAGGTGAGGTAAATGCTCAGAGTGTTGTCATGGGATGACAAAAGCAGTGTTGAGAGCTTCTTAAGACAAAAAACCTACGGGCTCATACCTGAGGAAGTTACGGCAGCAGTAAAAAAAATAGTCGAGGATGTCAGGGACAGAGGGGACAGTTCGGTACTTGAGTACAGCAGGAAATTTGATAATGTAAATAATATTAAAGATTTTCAGGTAAGCGCGGATGATTTGGAGATATTGGCTGGAAAAGTGGAGACCGGCTTCATTGAAGCCATAAGCAAGAGTATAGCAAATGTAAAAAGCTTTCACAGCCAAATGGTCGACAGGGACTTCAACATATTCACCGATAACGGCAGTGTGCTGGGAAGCAGGGTTACCCCCATAGACAAGGCTGCAATATATGTACCAGGGGGAAAGGCCTCCTATCCTTCCACTGTGGTAATGTGCGCAGTTCCTGCCATAATTGCGGGGGTTAGAGAAATAATCATATTAACCCCGCCAACCGCAGAAGCCGGTATCAACCCATATGTGGCGGCGACGGCAAAGCTTCTGGAAATTGATAAGGTGTTCCGTGTCGGCGGGGCTCAAGGGATTGCTGCAGCTGCTTTTGGCACCGAGACAATACCGAAGGTGGACAAAATTGTAGGGCCGGGGAATACATACGTGGCAGCTGCTAAAAGAGAAGTATACGGATTTGTGGATATTGATATGATAGCAGGGCCCAGTGAAATTGCGGTAATTGCGGACAACAGCGCAAATCCGTGCTGGGCTGCGGCCGACCTGATGTCCCAGGCAGAGCACGATGAAGCGGCAAGGTGTTTTCTGGTTACAGATTCAAGGGACTTTGCAGCCCGGGTAAATGCTGAAATTAAAAGACAGCTTGGACAGATGAAAAGAAGGGAAATAATCAGCAAGGCATTGGAAAACAATTCGGCAGTCATTGTGGTTAATGGCATGGAGCAGGCAGCTGACATAATTAACGAAATTGCTCCCGAGCATTTGGAAATTATTACGGAGAACCCCTTTAAAGTGTTGAAGGGCATAAGGAACGCAGGGGCTATTTTCCTGGGAAGTTATTCTACGGAGCCTATAGGGGATTATGTAGCAGGCCCGAATCATGTACTGCCTACCTACGGCACAGCTGCTTTCTTCTCTCCCCTTTCAACAAGAGATTTTCAGAAAAGGTCCAGCCTTATATATTACAATAAAGAGGATTTGGCGGAATATGGCCCTGCGGCAATTAAAATAGCTGAGGCGGAAGGCCTGGAAGCCCATGCCAATGCATTGAAAGTGAGGCTTGAAAATGATAGATGATTTGGTTTCAAAAAGAGTAAAGGAGCTTAAGAGCTATAAGGTGGAGCCCAAAATGCAGGGCACAGCCCTGGATAAGAATGAATTGCCCTGGGGCTTGGACGAGAAGGTTGAGGAAGCTCTGATTAATAGCATAAAGGCAATGGAATTCAACCGATATCCCGACAGCGGCTGTATAGGCCTTAAAGCAGCAATTTCAAGGTATACAGGTATGGATCCCGGCTCAATATGCATAGGCAACGGCTCAGACGAGCTCATAAGTGTGCTGCTTCAGACCTTTATAAATCCGGGGGATGCAATAGCAGTATATAATCCAACCTTTGCCATGTATAAGGTATACGGAACAATATGCGGCGCCAGGATATGGAGATATGACCTGGACAATGATTTTGAATTGAACCTGGATGAATTTATCCAGGGGCTTAAGGCAGAAAAACCCAAGCTGGTATTTTTATGCAACCCCAACAATCCTACCGGAAAGATGCTTGCCTTGTCAGACATAGAAGAAATATTGAAAAACACCGCCGGTATCGTAGTTGTGGATGAAGCATATTTTGAATTCTCGGGAGTCACAGCTTTAGGGCTTCTCTCAGCATACGACAATCTGATAATACTCAGGACATTTTCCAAAGCATTCGGATTGGCAGGATTAAGGATAGGATATATGCTGGCCGGCCCCGCAATAATAAGCTATGTGGACAGAGTCCGCTCACCTTTCAATGTGAATTCATTTGCACAGGCTGCAGCGGCAGAGGTTCTGAAAAACCTTGATAAAGTAATGGAAAGAATTGAAGCAATAAAAAGCGAGAGAGAAAGGCTGATAATATTGCTTAAGCAGCTTGAAGGCCTTCAATGCTTTGAATCTGCGAGCAATTTTATTCTAATCCGCTCCAAGTGCTCGGAGAAAATCAACAAGAGACTTCAGGAAACAGGGATTTTTGTAAGAAGATACTCAAGCCCGAAGCTTGAGGATTGCCTGAGAGTTACAATAGGCAGCAGGCTTGAGAATGATAAATTCTATGAGACCGTAAAGGAGGCGCTTTATGAAAGAGATTGATAAGTCAAGGATGGCCCAACTATCCAGAAAGACAAATGAGACGGATGTATATGTAAGCTTGAATCTTGACGGAAGCGGAACATATGAAATAGACACCGGAATACCTTTTTTCGACCATATGCTGGAGCAATTAAGCAGACACAGCGGCTTTGACCTTACTGTGAAAGCCCGGGGGGATATTCAGGTGGATTTGCATCATACCCTTGAGGATGTTGGAATAGTACTTGGGAAGGCTCTTTACGAGTGCACCCGTGACAAGACCGGCATAGCAAGATACGGCAGTACGATGCTTCCCATGGATGACTCCCTTTGTATCGCAGCTGTGGATTTTTGCGGCAGGGCGAATCTTGTATACAACTGCGGCCCGCTTCAGGGCAATGTTGGAGATTTTGACACTGAAAACATAAAGGAGTTTTTTAAGGCTTTTGTCAGTAACTCAGCGATAACCCTGCATATCAATCTGATGTACGGTGAAAACGCACATCACAATGCGGAATGCATATTCAAGGCTGTTGCCAGGACATTTAAGGAAGCTCTTCGTATAGACGGCAGTCAGGGAATGCCTTCCACGAAGGGGTGCTTATAATTGTGAAATTGGGAATTGTGGACTACGGCGTAGGCAACATTTACAGCCTCAAAAAGGCCTTGGAGCACCTTGAAGTAGACGCTGTTGTCTCCAAGAATGCTAAAGTGCTTGACGGTTGTTCCGGGATTGTCCTTCCCGG